>JAKMGR010000202.1 GCA_022424805.1 Verrucomicrobiales bacterium | reverse complement strand
TGGGCAGTGAATGGACTCACTTTCTCCAAAGTGCTTGCGGCCCTTTCTGATCAGGCGGGCGGAGGAAACGTCGCCTACAGCCCCGTCGTCGAAGATCCCATGGGCGGAGATTCGCTCGTGCTCTATTTCGAATTTGATCAGTCAGGTCTTTCGCCGCGAGGCAATCGCCAGCTCGCCATCATTGCAGATATTCTGGGTCAGGGTGCCGAGCGCGTCATCCGCATCAATGGTCACGCCGATTCGATGGGAACAGATGACTACAATGCTTCCTTGAGTGACAAGCGCGCTGCTGCGATTCGAAGGGGACTGATCTCCATGGGAGTTTCGCCAAGACAGATCGTTACTGAGGCATTCGGGGAGACAAAACCGCGTCGCCCCAATTTCAATCCCGATGGATCGGACAATCCGACCGGGCGTTCGCAGAATCGGCGGGCAGAGGTTTATCTGGATTTTTGATAACGTTCTCCGTCTGGTGGCGGAAATTGGCATCATAACGTCTGCATTGTGACGTTTTAAGCCGAGGTTCCATCTTGACCTCGTAAGGGGCGACCGTAAGTTGGCGCGCTCGCCGAAAAGTCTGCGAGACAGCTTTCGATTTGCCCCATGAACATTCACGAATATCAGGCCAAGGAACTCTTTGAAAAATTCGGTGTCGCAACGCCGAAGGGCCAAGTCGCCGAGAGCCCTGAGGAAGCGAAGGCCGCCGCTGCTGATCTCGGTTCCCAAATCGTCGTCAAAGCACAGGTTCACGCTGGAGGTCGCGGAAAAGGAACCTTCAAAAATGGATTTCAAGGTGGTGTCCACCTCGTCAACAGTGCCGACGAGGCAGCCGGTGTTGCCGGTAAAATGATCGGCGAGACGCTCGTCACTCACCAGACCGGTGAGGAAGGCAAGCAGGTCAATAAAGTGATGGTTGCCGATGCTGTCGACATCGAGAAAGAATACTACCTCGCCATTCTCATGGATCGCGAAAGCCGTTCGCCGGTGATTGTCGCGAGCACCGAGGGTGGTGTGAATATCGAGGAAGTCGCGGAGCAGACTCCCGAGAAAATTTTCCGCGAAGTGATCCACCCGCTTCTCGGACTCCAGCCCTACGAAATTCGCAATCTCGCTTCCGGTCTTGGCCTGAGCGGAGATACTGCCAAGCAGTTCGGAAAACTTCTCAAGGGGGTCTTCAAGCTTTTTATGTCCTGTGACTGTTCGATGGTGGAGATCAACCCGCTCGTCACTACTCCCGACGGTCAAGTGCTTGCTCTCGACGCGAAGTTCGATTTTGACGACAATGCGCTATACCGTCACTCCGATATCGAAGCCCTTCACGATCCGACTGAGGAAGACCCTCGCGAAGTAGAAGCAGCCAAATACGACCTCAATTACATCGGTCTCGACGGCAATATTGCTTGCCTCGTGAACGGAGCCGGACTTGCGATGGCGACGATGGATATCATCAAGCAGAGCGGTGGAGAGCCAGCCAACTTTCTTGATGTGGGGGGTGGCGCGACGCAGGAGCAAGTTAGGAACGCTTTCAAAATCATTCTCGGTGATCCCAACGTGAAAGGTATTCTCGTAAACATTTTCGGAGGGATCATGGATTGCGACGTGATCGCCAAAGGCATCGTTGCTGCCTGCGGCGAAGTTGATCTGAGCATCCCTCTCGTAGTTCGACTCGAAGGAAACAATGTTGAGGCAGGCAAAGAGACCCTCGCCGGTTCCGATGTCGACCTCATCGCAGCCGACACCTTGGCTGATGCAGCGCAAAAAGCTGTCGCCGCTATTTCCTAATCTTTTTCCCGTTATCTACCATGGCAATTTTAGTTGATGAAAACACAAAGATTCTCGTTCAGGGAATCACTGGTTCTTTCGGCGGGCGTCACGCCCAGCTCAGTCTGGATTACGGCACGAAGCTTGTCGCCGGAGTGACCCCGGGAAAAGGCGGGCAGACTTTCGCTGACACCGTTCCCATTTTTGACACGGTCAAAGACGCGGTTGGTGAAACCGGTGCCACGGTCAGCGCGATTTTCGTCCCCCCTCCCTTTGCTGGAGATGCGATTCTCGAGGCAGTTGATGCAGGTGTAGATCTCGTCGTTGCCATCACCGAAGGAATTCCGGTCATGGACATGATGAGAGTTCGCGCCGCGATGAAAGACTCTGACACTCGTTTGATCGGGCCAAATTGCCCCGGCGTCGTAACTCCAGGAAGGGGAGAGAACTCTCAAGGCGGCTGCCGCATTGGAATTGCTCCCGGCTACATTCATAAGCGTGGAAAAGTCGGAGTTGTTTCCCGGAGCGGAACTCTTACCTACGAGGCGGTTTATCAGCTCACTTCTCTCGGGCTCGGCCAGAGCACTTGTGTTGGTATTGGTGGTGACCCTATCAATGGCACTTCACACATCGATGTGTTGAAAATGTTCAACAAAGACCCCGAGACGGAAGCCATCATCATGATTGGTGAGATTGGCGGAACGGCCGAGGAAGAGGCCGCTGTCTGGGCCAAAGAAAACTGTGATAAGCCAATCGCCGGTTTCATCGCCGGTGCGACGGCTCCTCCGGGACGTCGCATGGGCCACGCCGGCGCCATTGTCAGCGGAGGAAAAGGAACCGCGGAAGCAAAAATCGCAGCGATGCGCGATGCAGGAATTGAAGTTGCTGATAACCCATCGGATATGGGCGAGGCGCTTGTTCGTGCAATGGGCTGAAAAACGATAGAAATGCGCAGCGTTTACCGATAGTCGAGGTTGCTTTTGCGAACGTAAATTGTGTAGAAAAGAAGAATCATGTCGGAGAAACCGGAATATGCGAAGGGACTCGCGGGAGTCATAGCAAACGAGTCATGTCTTAGTGACGTGCAAGGAGAAGCAGGAATCCTGCGCTATCTGGGGTACAATATCGACGACCTCGTCGAGAACTGCACCTTTGAGGAGGTGATGTATCTTCTTCACCGCAGAGATCTTCCGACGCAGTCTCAGCTGGACGAGTTTACGAAAAATCTCCGTGCTCAGCGCTCTTTGCCCGAGGGTGTGATTGATTTTCTCAAGGCTGCGCCGAAAGACGCGGGGCCAATGGAGGTTATTCGGACTGGTGTCAGCATGCTGGGGCTTTATGACAATCGGGGAGATGACCAGAATCGCGGACTCAACGAAGAGCGTGCGATTTCAATCTGTGCAAAGATCCCGCTCATCGTAGCCTACTTTCACCGCGCCCGCCAGGGTCTCGATCTTCCGCCAGTCCGTGACGATCTTTCCGAGGCAGGTCATTTTCTGTATCTCATCAATGGCGAAGAGCCAGGTGCCGAGGCGACAAAAACGCTCGACGTGGCCTACATTCTCCACGCCGATCACGGGATGAATGCTTCGACATTCAGCTCCCGTGTGACCATTGCGACCTTGTCTGATCTTTACTCTGCGATTTCCTCTGCCGTAGGAACCTTGAAGGGACCGCTTCATGGTGGGGCGAACGAGGGCGTGATCCACATGCTTACGGAAATTGGTTCTCTCGAAAAGGTCGATGCCTACGTCGAAGACTGTCTCGCGAACAAGAAGAAGATCATGGGAATCGGACACCGCGTCTATCGCGTGCTCGATCCGCGTGCTCCTCATCTGCGTACGATGGCGATCAAGCTTACCGAGGAACTCGGTGAGTCAAAATGGATCGATATGTCGGAGCGGATCGCGGAGTTGATGAAGGAAAAAAAGGGCCTCAACGCTAACGTCGACTTCTACTCGGCAACTGTTTACTACTCTCTCGGAATCCCGACTGATCTGTTCACTCCGATCTTCGCGATCTCTCGCGCTGCGGGATGGACCGCGCAAGTGCTCGAGCAATTGGACGACAATCGTCTGTATCGTCCGCTGACGCTCTACACGGGTCCTACCGAAGATCAGCCAATCACTCCGATTGCTAAGCGCGTTTGAGGGTTATCCAGAACAGACCTACTTGGGGGACGGTTGCGCCCGCTTCTGGCATTCTATCGACCAGAAATATTGGTGTGTGGTAAGCTTGGGCACTTTTGAAGCCAAAAGCCATAACCGCCATCCTGATTCTCTCGATCGCCGGGTTGTGGATTTCGTCTCACTTTCGAATGTTTGCGGTTGGGTTTGAATTGCCCATTGGAGCCGTTGGTGTGGCATTCGAAAGAGGATCCCTGTTTTTCGTGAAGGGGGAGAGACCGGCCGAGCCCTACAAGCCGTTTTTTGAATCCCTGGAATACGATGGTTCCTTTATCGGACTGCCCCCGAGTTTCCGGGAAACGCTACTGGGCACATTCAGCCTTGGGGAGCATCCCCGACTCTCATGGCTGAAAGGGATAACCGTTCCGCTATTGCTGGTCTTTCTCGTCGCGTCAGCAGCGCCTACCCTTCTTGTTCTGGCACGTAGTTCGCAGGTTGGACCAGAAGAAGTAGAAGAGTGACATAATCCTGTCAGGTCGATCAGCATACCCTGTTGAGTCTCTGACCCAACCCTGTTGAAAGCCTTTGGGCTTTTGCGCTCGCTCGAGCGGATCTCACTCAACTACTTCCCAACACAGTAAAGAGCTTTCTGAGAGCGCAGGAGCAACTTTCCGTCGGCTACGGCGGGAGTTGCGTTGAAAAGCGTTTCGTCTCCCTCGATTTTATTGTGGGCGAGGACTTTGAGCCCTTCCGTCGACGGATCGATGACGAAGGTGCCGTTCGCTCGGCTGACGGCATAGATTTTTCCTCCGGCAACAACGGGGGAGGCGTAGAAGGGTTTTCCGCGACCGCTGGCCCCGGTTAGATCTGGAACTCGCTCCTGCCAGAGTTCCTCGGCCTCACCCGGCTTTGCCGCGAAAGCGATGCCTCCATCAGAGATCCAGTAAAGAACTCCGTCGTGCTCGATCGGTGCGGTCATGTAAGTTGCAGGTTTTTGGGTATCGTAGAGAATCTTGTCAGAGAGGTCGCCGGTTCCTCCCGTTTTGATCGCGACCCGTGCGGTGCGTGGAAAGCCACCGGAAACGGTGAGGGTATCGCCGCTGAGGTGGGTCGTGTTCGACATGTTACCGGGCAGATTGTATTCGGCGAACCAGCGCAGCTTGCCGGTCTCGGGATTCAGACCCCACCATTCGGCAGTCGCGGCAAAAACAAGATCGGTGCGCTCGTCGTTGACCTCGACCAGTATGGGCGAGCCGTAGGTTTGAATGAGAGCTTCACCATCGGCGGTCCATGCGACAGAGCCATCGCTCTTTTTCAGCGCGACAATGGCATTCTGCTCTTCACCAGCCGGAACAATGATAAGGTCCTGGTAGAGAATCGGGCTGGAAGCGGATCCCCATGCCTTGGGAGAAGACAAGCTTCCGGTTCCGGCTTTCCAAAGTTGTTTGCCGTCGAAGTCGAAGGCATAGACTCCGGCTTTTCCAAAGTAGCAGTAGACGGCTTCACCATTGGTCACTGGAGTGTTGCTCGCGTAGCCGTGCTCGGTGATATAGCCCTTGGCCGGATCTTCGGTGTGGTCGACCGGAACGGTTTTTTCCCACACTTTTTCACCGGTGGCGAGATCGACACGGATGAGATGGCGGAGAATCGAATCGCCTTCTCCGGACCAGGCGGTAACAAAAATGGCGTCGCCAAAAACAATCGGGCATGAGCTGCCCTCACCAGGAAGTTCGAGTGTCCAGGCGAGACCTTCGGATGCGCTCCATTCGGTAGGAACTTTTTCATCAGAGATGCCTTGAGCATTGGGACCGCGAAATTGTGTCCAGTCGGCGTGGGCGGCGGAGAGCCCGAAGGCGAGGACGGAAGCTA
>JAKMGR010000192.1 GCA_022424805.1 Verrucomicrobiales bacterium | reverse complement strand
GGGTGAAGGACATTGAAGTCATTCATCCGCTTGTATCGCGTGATGATATCCGTGGCGGTGTAGCCTTCCGGGTGCCCCACGTGAAGTCCAGTTCCGCTGGGGTAGGGGAACATGTCGAGCACGTAGTATTTCGGCTTGGATAGATCGAAGCCTTCATCGCCAGGATTGGGGACGGAAAAGGTTTTTTGCTCTTCCCAATGCTGTTGCCATTTGGGTTCGAACTTGTCGAAAGGAAATTGTTTGCGTCGTTGCGCCATGAGTAAAAAAGGGGTTCCTGATTCAGGGGTGGATTGTACGGCTTACGGAGCTTGTCGCAAGTGGTGAGGTTGCTGTCTAATCTCCTTTTCTTTATCATCATCTTTTTCCTACCGAGAATCTGTTGTGACTTCGCTTGGGTGAGAAAAGGAAAAGGATGAAGGGGAAATTTAAAAGAGTTGGATTCGCCCCGCCCGACATATTGCCGGGCGAGGCGGAGGGTTTATCTTCTTTCTTCATCAGTCCCATCTACAGCGGTAGTATCCCCCATCTTCCGACATAGCTCCGCGGACTGTAAATCCGCGAAGCTCACAGAACTGGGTTTGACTGGCTGTCCCCAAACCGTAGTTCGAGGCGTAAAGCCCGGGCGGACTTCCCTTTCCCTGCCTTTCAACAGGATCATCTAACGACGACAGGCGTTGGACCTGCCACAATCTAAATGCAAATCAGTGTCGCCACTCCGGAACATGCGCCCCCTTGTTCATTCGTTGGCAAGCCGCCCCGGTGCTGCTCCGGGCCGTGACGGTTTTGGATCAAACAATCGCAAGGCGATTTCTCGATCTCGAAGACAAGCTTTGAGTCTGGCTCAGCTAGACAAACCATCCAGCACTGCTGGTGCTGCGACTTGCAAATTCTGATGAAGACAGCGGTGAAAGAAACCGCATCAGTTGACCGATTCGGTCGCCGTATGAAATGCAGGATTTGCATTTCGTACCGGTGGGGTGCCGCGGGGGACTAGACCTGCTATTCTATTTTGGGTTATGATCTGGCAAGGGTTAGGCACAAAAAAACCGCTTCCTCTCGGAGAGCGGGTTCACGAAACTTGTTCAATTACAAACTCATTGCGTGAACTTGGGCCTCCCTTGTTTGTTATCTCTACCTTCATCCAGTAGAAGCAGTTCAGCTGTCTCAAACATGGGGTAACAATACTTAAAAGTCGGTATGGGTTTATCCACGCTCTCCATTGGGTTGGTTTGATCCAAACGACTACGAAGATGTGATTCTGTTGCGAGGGTACTATGCCTATACCACTTAACTGATGCCAGTGTCGTTGGAAGTCTATATAATTGAGTTGCCATTTGAATATTAGTTAGCAAGTGACCTCAATCAAAAATGAAGCGAGGTCAAGCGATGATTCAAAATTTATAAATTTATGTCAGGTAGTGAAAAGCCTACTTCCAGATTCCGATTTCTTTTAGTTGTTTGGTGGCTGTTCCGGCCCAGTTGCGGTTTGCTGCCGGGCTCGCTGGGCTCGGGTGAAGGATCCGTCCGATTTCGGGGGCGAGTCCGGCTTTTTTTGCTATGCGGGCCAGGCAGGCCTCTGCGAAGGCTCCGACACCGATTGCAAATTCTGGCTGTAGTAACTCAAGGTGTTTCTGAATGTATCGATCGCATGCTGAAGACACAGGTGCCATTTCCGCTTTCGGTAATTTATCAGGGGTTCGATTTCGTCCTGATTCTTCCATCCAGACGAGCGGACAGTAATTGACGACATAGTGATCACGGAAAAAATCATCAGGATTCGGGTAGGTTTCGGAGAATAGCCCCCAGAGCCTCCGTCCGGATACCTCTGATTTTTCGCATTCAAATCCAACGATGGGGCGTTTTGGGTGCTCGGGATCTGGTTTTTGCACAAGTGCTGATATCCCCATCCAATCACGAACCGCAGGGATTTCGCCGAAGGGAACCCCGGTCTGGGCCATGCCCCATGGTCCGGGATTCATCCCCATCATGAGCACCCGCTTTGGAGTTCCGGCAAACCGCTTCACAAATTTCTCGTGAGAAGCTCGCGCATAAGTCAGGGGATTGTAGGTAACCGCAACGGGTTCGGAAAAAGAAAGGCCTTCGAGGTCAGACAATAACTGATCTGTTGCGGAGAGGAGTTCAGTAGTGATGGACATGGTTCACTCAATAAGCGCATTCCCATTCGTCAAGGAGCTTGCGACGGTGGAGAGTTCGCGTTATCCACCAATCGAAATGGGGAAGACCACAAAAGATAGTTCCATCAAGCGATCTCAGTTGTTGGTGCGGGAGCCGTTGCGTCTAGCGAGAGGCACTGGTATCGAAACGTCGGAACTGGAACTTCTTTATCAGGAGATTTGCGAGGCAGTCAAAAATCGTTCATCCTTAGACTATGAGCTTTTCCGAATTTTCCCTCCCAGAGTCCCTTAGTGAATGGGGCCAGAAACCAAGAATTGGCTTGGTTCTTGGCTCAGGATTGGGAGGATTCGTGGACTCCCTGGAAAACACAGTCAGCGTTGGGTATGACGATATCGATCGGTTGCCGGTCAGCGGCGGCGAAGGTCATGCCGGAAAGTTGCATGTGGGTATGCTCGCCGGGGAGCCTATCGCAATCGCACAGGGGCGAGTTCATACCTATGAGGGATGGTCGGCCCGGGAAGCCGCAGCGACAGTTCGATTATTTCATCAGTTGGGTGCGGAAATGGTTTTGCTCACCAATGCGGCTGGAATCGTGAACCCGGATTTTCAGCCGGGCGGTTGGATGATGCTGAACGATCATCTGAATCTCGCTTGTCTCTCTCCTCTGGCCGGCGGGTCGCATTTCGTTGACCAGACCGAGGTTTACTCGAAAGCGCTTCGCGAAATGCTTCGAGCCAGAGCCGATGAAATTGGCATTTCGTTGCATGATGGCGTTTATGCCTGGGTCAATGGTCCTGAATATGAAACGCCAGCCGAGATTCGAATGCTGCGAACGCTGGGGGCGGACGCCGTAGGCATGTCTACTGTCCCCGAAGCGATACAGGCACGAGCTCTTGGAATGCATGTGGTCGCTCTCTCGTGTCTTACCAATTACGGTGCCGGAATGTCGGGCGAGTCGCTTGATCACGGGGAGGTGATGGACGTCGGAAAAAAGGCAGTGGCCAGCCTGCACGATCTGCTTGTTGAGGTCGTTCCTGAGATGATCAGCCAACAGGATTGATCTCTATTCGCCTGCACCCGCAATGTCAGGAGAAATGTAAGCCCGCCACTACGAGCCACGAGATTCTTGATGCGGTTGAAATTGCCTCCAAAAGTTCCGTCGTCGCCCTCCCCTGGTCGCAGCTTCCGCTCTTTCCACGGGATGAGTTAGAAATTTGATTGTCCCAGACTCACTAATGGGACTGGCTGGACCAGAAGTGGCGCTAGTAAAACTAACTGATAAAGGTGAGGCCGGATTCTCGCAAACCTACGCAGCCAACTTGCGGGATGCGACTCGAAATACTTCGATACTAGCTTCCGTTTATTAGGGGCCCTGCGGTTCTTCCACACCGTTGATGAGGACGCCCTTATCAGCTTCTTATCGATCCGGAGGTGGATCTCACGAAAGCGTCCTATGGATTCTTCGAAGTGCCAGGATGGATCATCCCTTTGGAAGAGGATATCCTCCCCGGTCTCTACCCAACGAATTCTGAGGATAGAAAGCGATAGCAAAGGTATTTGATGAGCTGGCCGCGCCCGAGCTGAAAAAAACGAAGCGGAAAAAGTTCATGAGGCCGGTAGAGGAGATCCTCTCTGAATTAGTGACCGATGGAGAGGGTAAGGCAGGTAAGGAT
>JAKMGR010000185.1 GCA_022424805.1 Verrucomicrobiales bacterium | reverse complement strand
CAAACGATATGGACAAAACCATCGAAACAATAAAAGGCTGGCTTAGCATCTTCGGTGGGGCCGCCGATTGGATCCTCGCGATCCTTGTAATTATTATTGGCTATTTTCTCTGCAAGCTCATCGAGAGCCTGGTGAAAAAAGCCCTCGAAAAAGCAACTTTTGATGACAAGCTTGCAAAGTTTCTTGGAAAGGATTATTTATCCTCTGCATTCCTAAATTGTTTCCTAGCCACCGGCATGACTACCAAGCTTTTTCGTTCCCTCCCTATACTCTTGGTGGTATTCGGGCTTTCTTCCTGCAAATCAAGAGATCCCCAGCCATTTGAAGCACTTCCTGTTGAATTGCCTCCTGCGGAATATCCGCAACCGGGCGTTGATGGCGAAATTCCCGAAGTCCCCGGTGGCACGGCTCCCGGTCCTGACGGCGGTCGTTTCGGATATCGAGGTAACGATGGGGCTCCGACGCCCCCGGCTCCTCCCGCGCCACCGAAGCCAGGAGGGGGAACTCGAGACTTTACCGACCTAGCCGGTTCAGGAGGAGGTTCCACTACTTCGCCACCTGCTACTACCCCTCCCAGAAAAGAAGAGCCGCCGGCGCCACCGAAGCCGAGTGGTCCGCCTTCTACTTCGCAGATGCCATACGCGAATCCCGTTCCCGGGAATCCGCTCGTGGTAACTTTGCCTGGGAAAAATGCGTCGCTGGGCCAGATTTCGGTCGAGAAATATGATTCCGCAGGGAATCCGACTGGAGAAGCTCTCAAGCGCGGCACGCAGGTGCAGATTCCGGATCCGAACAATCCGGGGAAAAGAATCTACTTTAAGGTGCCCTGAGTTCTTCAGCGAGACAACCTTTTGCCAGAATTGCTGTGCTCGGGCCGGGCCTGATTGGCGGTTCGGTTCTCAAAGCAGTTCGGGCTCGATTTCCTGAGACGGAATTGCATTCTTGGGCGCGGCGTCCCGGAGCTGTTGAACAGTTGCAGGGATTTCCGGGATTGGTGGATTGCGCGACGGATGATCTCGAAAAGGCAATCGAGGGTGCCGATCTGGTGATTCTGGCGATGCCGACCGGTGCGATGGCCAGTGTCGTCGGGCGGGTCAGATCATTTTCGAGGGCGGGAGAAAAGGTGATTGTGACTGATGTTGGCAGTGTGAAGCAGCCTGTCGTTGAGGAAATTGGACCTTTGGTTACGAAGCGGGAAGGAATTTTCCTCGGAAGTCATCCCATGGCTGGTTCGGAAAAGACGGGGCTCGAATTTGCCGATGAAGACCTCCTTGAAGAAGCTGCTGTAATTCTGACTCCCGAGGCATGCTCCGATCGAGCTGTAGAAGAAAAGCTCAAGCAGTTCTGGGAATTGCTTGGAGCAAGAGTCTCTTCCATGGACGCTGGCGAACATGATCGAATGGTCGCGTCGATTAGTCATTTGCCTCATCTGGTGGCTGCATCGCTAGTTCGTGTTGTGATGGGGGAGGGCGACTATGTCAGGTATAGCGGAGGAGGGTTTCGCGATACAACTCGGGTCTCCGCCGGACCGGAAGATATGTGGGCTGGTATTTTGACTGACAATCACGAAGCTGTCTCGAAGAAGCTCGGTGACCTCATCGAGGAACTTCAAATCTGGAAAGGAGCTCTCGACTCTCTTGACAGGGAGTCTCTTCTCCGTTTTCTATCTGAAGCCCGAAAATTGCGGGAAGCTCTCTAGTATTATGGCCGACCTCCGTGTCAAAAAAGTGAAGGATTTTTCCGCCAAACTCACTGTTCCGGGTGATAAAAGCATCTCGCATCGGGCGCTGATGTTTTCGGCATTATCCAACGGGCCGTGTGAAATTACAGGGTTTCTCCCAGGGGAAGATTGTCGAGCGACGCGTGACGCTCTCGCTGCAATGGGTGTTCAATTCGAGGAGTTGGGCGACGGGGGAACTTCGATTCGGGTCCACGGCTGCCGTGGCGAGTTTGAAAAGTCCGAGCGTGCCATCGACTGTGGGAACAGTGGTACGACGATGCGGTTGCTTTC
>JAKMGR010000184.1 GCA_022424805.1 Verrucomicrobiales bacterium | reverse complement strand
CTCGTCGGCGTAGCGATTGATGAGGTGGGTCACGTAGCCTTCCTCCTCGGTTTCGGTTTTGCCATGCCACCAATCGTGTTCGTAGTGATCGCCGATGTGGCTGATGAAATCGATGTTTCCACTGTGATAGCCGATAAATTCGTCGAAGCCGTGATTCTGCGGATGGTAATCGTCCGAATTGATCGGATAACCCTGGTGCCACTTTCCGACAAGGCCGGTAGCGTAACCTGCCTTGCGCAATGACTCGGCGAAGGTAGTCTCGGAAAGCTGGAGTCCTTTCTTGTGCTCGGGATGATCGGAGACAGGATGAATCACCGCCTCTATGCCGGTTCGCTGTTGGTATCGCCCTGTCAGCAGTCCGGATCGCGTCGGAGAACAAACGGTGCCGGAGGAATGAAAATCGGTGAGCCGCATTCCTTCATTGGCGAGACGGTCGATCTCTGGAGTCTTGAAGTAGGGATTGCCGAAGCAACTGACTCCTTCGTAACCCATGTCATCGACCATGATGACGATGAAGTTGGGTTTATCTGCGGCCTGGAGAAAAGACGAAAGAAGCAGGGCAAAGGTGAGGATGCGCAAAATCATGCGGGAAAAGGGTAAAGGGGCAGCTGGTGAAATGCGAGAAAATCTATGTGGGCCCTTACAATCGGGGTCTGTGCTGCCGGAAAGTGCGTCTGTGGAAACGCGAGTACCCAATCCGGTCTCGAAGAGACCAGCTACAGCATTCCCAGTTCAAATCGCCCCTTTCTTCACTTCGACGCTCCCTGTAGCTAGGGTCTGTGACCCCGAAAAATGCGCTCACGAAACCACTGACATCCAACCCGGTCACTTCCCCATCAGCGCCTCGACATGGTGCCGTACTGCCTTCGCGAGCCCCACCTGATTGTATCCGCCTTCAAGAACCGAAACTAGGCGTCCCTCCGCAAATTCTCCTGCCATTTCCATGAGGATTTTTGTCAGGTCGACAAAGTCGTTGTCGGTCAAGGTGAGTTGCCCCAGCGGATCTCCGAGCCGGCTATCGAATCCAGCGGAAATGATGACCAAGTCAGGCTGAAAGTCTTTCATCTTTTCCGTGAACGGACCACGAAAGGCAGCACCGATTTCTCCCATTCCGCTGCCGGAGGCGAGAGGGACGTTCAGAGTGGTGTCACGTCCTTTTCCTGATCCGGTTTCATCCTTCGCGCCAGTTCCCGGATACCAGGGCGACTGATGGGTGGAAAAATAGAAAACACACCCGTCTTCGTAAAAAATATCCTGCGTGCCATTTCCGTGGTGCACATCCCAATCGATTATCGCGATCCGCTCGAGGCCATGTTTTTCCTGCGCGTAGCGCGCGGCGACGGCTGCATTGTTGAAAATGCAGAAGCCCATGCCGCGGTCGGGTGTGGCATGGTGACCGGGAGGGCGAACCGCGCAGAAGGCGTTGTCGAGCTCCCCTTTGATCACTTCATCAACCGCGTTCAGCAATCCGCCGGATGCTCTTCTCGCGACAGGGAGTGATTGTGGCCCGAAATTCGTATCGCCGGTGCTGAGTTGGCCCGAGCCGCCGTCGATTTCGCGAAGGACGGTTTTTAGATAGCCGTCAGTATGAGCGAGAAGCACTTCGTCGTCGGTGACAATTCGCTCCTCGATCGTCTCGCAGGATTCATCGAGTCCCGCTTCGCTGAGTTCTCCAAGAATCGCTTCGATCCGTCCGGGAGCTTCCGGGTGATGATCGCCCGGGTCGTGGTCACAAAAATCGCGGTCGAGAAGGAGTCCGGTTTTCATCGTCGAAAGATAGCGGAGCCGATCATGCCCAATCCTCCAACAACGAACAAGCACGGGAACCAGATCGAATAGAGCGCTGCCTTTGTGTCTTTTTTGAGGACGACGTCATCTGGTGTTGCTGGATTGACGTAGCAGACGGTCCTTTTCCCGGCTTCGAGATTCTTCAGTTTGCTCTTCACTTTTCGGGGATCACTTGCTTCTGAGGGCAGGCGCTTTAAGCGATCGCCGGTTCGCTCTCTCCCTTCGTAGATGTAAAGGTAAGTCACCTCGAGCGTGTATTTCGGCAGGCCCTTTTGATTGCGCCCGGTATCGTCGATCGAAGAGGATACAATCTGGCAGGGAGTTTCGATCCACGAGTCCATCTTTGCGGCACGCTGGTAGGCACTCCAGAGGTAATTTACGAATACGGAGCCTACCACCACGAGTAGGAGGCCCATGACGATTTTCCAAATGCGGCCACTTAGCTGGGAAGGTTTTTGAGAATCTTTTTTCACGTCGCGAAATAGTTGATTGGGGCTAGCTTAGCGCATGAGCGAATTATCCCAACAGATTACGGAGGACATGAAAACAGCGATGCGTGAAAAAAACACGCTCGCTCTGAACACGATCCGGATGCTGAAATCCAACATCAAAAATGCCGCCATCGAAAAAGGTGGAGCTGATGCCGAGCTTGAAGATGCAGAAGTGATGGCTGTGGTTCGCAAGGAAGTGAAGAAACGCCAGGACTCGATCGAGCAATACGAAAAGGCTGGTCGCGATGAATTAGCTGATCAGGAAAAAGCGGAGATTAAGATTTTGAATGGATATCTTCCGGAACCGCTTTCGGAAGAGGAAATCGCTGGCATCGTTGATGCAGCAATCTCCGAAGTGGGTGCCACGTCTCGGAAAGAAATGGGTCAGGTCATGAAGATTGTTCAGGAGAAAGTCGCTGGACGGGCTGATGGCAAGACTTTGTCGCAGGCTGTGATGGGTAAGCTGGGGTAACGAACAATTTTCTTAGTCTTGCTCTTAGTCATGCTCTTGATCCTGCATTTTCAGGAGAAAGAATAGGAGCATGGTCAAGAGGTTATGAAAATATCCGCTGTCATCGTTGCTGCCGGCAGTAGTCGCCGGATGGGTTTTGACAAGCTCCTCGCCGATCTGTGCGGCGAAACTGTTCTCGTGCGCTCCCTCCTCGCATTTCAGTCCTGTCCCGATGTTGCCGAGATCCGGGTCGTGACGGCGGCGGAGAAGAACAACGACATCTACGAAGCTGCGAACCGACTCAGCATTCCCAAATTTATTGAATGCGTCGAAGGCGGCGCAGAAAGGCATCTCTCTGTCTCCGCCGGTCTCGACCGAGTCGGCGACGATTGCGATCTTGTTGCGGTTCATGACGGAGCCCGACCTCTCGTTACCGCAGAAGCCATTTCCCGTTGTGCCGAAGTGGCAGAAAAAACCGGGGCCGCCACTCTCGCCCATCGCGTTGCGGATACCCTGAAGCGGGGCAACGAAAGTGGCGAAGTCTGCGAATCGGTCTCCCGGGAGAATCTCTGGGCGATGGAGACTCCGCAAATCTTTCAAGTCGAGCTACTGCGCAAAGCCTACGACTCCGTGCTCGCAGTCGGGCAAATCGTGACCGATGAAGTTTCTGCGATCGAGTCAATCGGTCACGCTGTCTCCCTTGTCGAAAATGCAGATCCGAATACGAAGATCACCGTGCCGGGCGATCTTGTCGTGGCTCGGGCCGTCATTGCCGGGTAAGCGTCACGTTTTTCACTGGCCCGCCGCGTGGAGACGTTGAACCTCCTCTTCTGACAGGGCGCGCTTGAGAATCGCAAACTCGTCCATGCGGCCGTTGAGTGAACGGATCGGATGGCTGCTTCCTCCCGAAGTCCAGTTTCCGATCTCGGCATCACCGATGCGGAATTTCGTGAGGTCCTTGCGAATTTCCTCTTTCACCAACTTGCCGTCGAAGTAATGAGCGACACGGCCGGTGGTCCGATTTGCCGTGGTCGCAACATGAATCCAGCGGCCGAGATTGCTTGGTCCGATCACCGGTGGGGAATAGGTGTTGGGTCCTCCCTTTTTGTCCGTTTGGACACCCAGAATCATCTCACCCTCGTCGCTGATCTGCCAATGAACTTCACCGCTGTCAAAGTTGTCGGTCAGCATCAGGGAGCTCAGCCAGCGATCAAGGCCCTCGACGCGGACGCGGGCCGCGAAGGTGAGTTCGTCGAATTCTCCAGGAATGTTTAGTCGGATCCGATCAGTGATGCGCTTGAACTCGATGGCACCTTTGCCGGGCCAGCGACCCTCGGTCCATTGTGCACCGATAATGGCAGCGTTCGGTCCGTCGGCTCGGCGATTCTGCAGTTCGCGATCCCATGGTTTCTGATTCTCAAAATCAAACAGGACAAGCGTCGCGGGATCGTCGCGTAAAGAATCCCGAATGCTTTCCCAGGCTTCGTATTTGACCTGCCAATCAGCTTCGGCAAGGCCGCGTAAACCTTCCGGGTCGATGTAAGCGGAGCTTCCTCCGTCGACCATCTCAATCGCACCGGACTCGGACCGGATCGCGTTGCCGGTTTCGAGGGTTCGAAGTTCTCGTCCCTCATTATCATCGACCCGGACTTCTCCATCGACGACGTGGAGTTCGCTTTGACCGTCCGGGCTGACGCTGAGGGCAAACTCGGTCCCGAGGTCCACGACGCGATAATCAGGAGTGATGATCGTGAACCCCTGAGCTGGCTCCGGAACGGTGGCGCGAAGTTTTCCGCTGCGGCATTCGATGAGGTTGGCAGACTCGATTTTCAGCTCGGCAGGGCCCTCGACGATGACGGACGCTCCACTGAAAAACTCAATCTGAGCAAGCCCGGATTGGAGTTGCAGCGTTCCGGCCCTGAGGCCATCCCCTTCTGAAGGTGAGTCGGTTCGATTTCCCCATTTCACATCGACAGCCCGACTCAGCACGGCAACCCAGTTTTCATCTGTCGTTGGCTCGGCGCGGTTGGGGTTTCCCAACCAGATCATGGCTCCATTGGCAAGTAACAGGAGAACGGCAGCAGCAGCGGCGATTGCGAAGGATGAGATCTTTGGGAAAGGGATTACCCTTTTTGCTGAATGCTTATCCTCCGAAAACTCGGGCAGGAGATCGTCGCCAACGTGGTCATGGACGAGTGCGGCGTGGGTTTCGGTAAGATCGAGATAGCGCTCGCAGGTATCCGGATCGCCACGCAGTAACTCATTGAGCTCCTGTTTTTCTGGTTCAGTTAGTAACCCGTCAAGAAGGGTTGAGGTCAATTCCCCAACGCGTTGCATTCGTTCTTTTTCGTTCATGCCTGTCCTTCCATTGCGATTCGTTTTTCGACGCAGCTCTGCAACGCTGCGCGAATTCGGTAGAGAGCTTGCGAAATGGCACCTTCAGATTTCCCGTCTTCCTCGGCAATATCCTGAACCGAAGCGCCCGGCTCATAGCGCCTCTGGATGAGTCCTTTTTGCGAAGCCGGGAGCTTTTCAATACACTTGCGAAGAGCAAAAATGCGATCATGCGAGGAATCGGCGCGCTCCTCCTGCCTCTCGGCGAGGTAGTCGAGAACTTCTTCGTCAAAGACGAGTTGTTCGCGGCTGAGTTTTCGCCTGTGATTGAGTACATGAAAGTAGGCAGTCCGGCATGCCCAGGCGGTAAAGTTTGTCCCTTCCTCAAAGTGATCCGCCTTTCGCCAGAGGGTCAGATTGGTCTCTTGAAGAATGTCTTGCGACTTTGCGTGGTCGTGGCAGAGCGTGAGAATGTAGCCGAACACGGCACTCTGCGCGCCAGTGAGCAGTTCGATAAATTCTTCGGTATCACGTTTCATGTCCCACTATACACCGCGTTCGTTCGTCGAATCTCACGAAGTATTTTGGAAAATTCCTCTCGCGTGCCGCGTCACTAAGCATTGCCATGAAAGAAACTGAAAGCCGTCATTGGCAGAATCCTGACCCACCGATTCCGTGGGGATAGATTTTCCAGTTTCTTTCCTATATCGGAGTTTGCGGATGGGTGATCTGGCTGGTCGTCACAGAGCGGTCGGAATCGGAACTCGCGACGAAGCTGGACACAATTATCTTTGCAGACTTCTTCGGCTACTTTCTGATTTCCCTGCTCTTCGTAAAAGATGAGAAATCGGTTCGCTGGGTCTGGCCGCTATCTTCAGACGAGTGTTTCAAAATCGCCGGATACCTGATTCTAATTCTGATTGGAGGCTGGTTTGTGGAAGAAGTTGCCGGTTGGCCACTTACGATCGCCTCGATGTTAGGCCTTCGCGAGAGCATCGCAGCCTTTGATGTCGAGCTTGCCCGAGGCGAGGATCGGAATCTCATCTACGTCGATCATTTTCTTTGGAATCCAAAGCGCGGGAATACCCTCTTTGGTCAGCTTTACGCGAAGTTCATGGAGGTCGATGTCGGGATCTGAGCTGAGGAGAATCAGCGCCTCGCCCTTTGCCTCATCAGGCACCCCGACAATCGCAATCTTTCGCTCGTCCTCTCCGAGGCCGAGTGCCTTGTTGATGAGATCTTCGACCGTTTCGTGAGGAACCATCTCGCCGCCGATCTTGGAGAAGCGGGAAAGGCGACCCTCGATGTAGAGGAAACCATCTTCGTCAACACGGCCGATATCGCCCGTCATGAACCATCCGTTCTGCATGACTTCGGCTGTTTTGTCAGGCTGGTTCAGGTAGCCTTCAAAAATATTGGCTCCCCGCAACCAGATCATTCCCGAGGAATGAATTGGCAAGGGTTCGTGTGTATCGGGGTCAGTGATGCGAACTGCGATTCCCGGAATGAATAGGCCGACCGATCCGAAGCGGCGATTCGGAATCACCGGGTGCTTGTCCACGTCACCGCGATCTCCTGGATCATGCACGTTGAAGTTGGTTACCGGCGCGGTCTCGGTGAGGCCATAGCCTTCGAGAACGGGATGTCCGAATTTCTCCTCGAACGTTTCTGCCACTTTCTTCGGAAGTTTCTCTGCTCCAGTCACTACCATCTTGAGACTGGTCAGTTGCTCTTTCTTCGCCCGGCGCAAGTAACCGCGGAGGAAGGTCGGCGTGGCGAGCAGGAGGTTTATCTGATGCTCCTCGATGAGTTCTGCCAGCTTGGGAACGTCGAGCGGACTCGGGTAGGTCACGACGCTGATACCTTCTATGAGCGGATACCACATCGTTACGGTGCAGCCGAGACTGTGGAAGAGGGGCAGACAGCCGAGTACCTTGTCGGTCGACTTGAGGTCGATCCGCGAGCCGAACTGATTCACGTTCGCGAGCAGATTGCGGTGCGAAAGCACGACGCCTTTCGGATCTCCAGAGCTTCCGCTGGTGAAAAGCAGGACTGCTTCTTCGGTCCCTCCTTTTTTGGAAACCCCGAGCATCGATGCGAGCAATTCGGTAGGTATCAGTTTTGACAATCCTAACCAAAGTATAACTTTTCCCTTCAGAGTCGGCAAAAGCCTATCGAGCATGATCAGATCTCGATTCGGCGGCCAGGTGAAGTTCTGAATC
>JAKMGR010000172.1 GCA_022424805.1 Verrucomicrobiales bacterium | reverse complement strand
ACCCCGGAAAAGGAAAAGGTCCCGGGAAGGGCGGCCCGGGAAAAGGAAATCCTGACGATCGCTTCAAAAATGCCGATAAGAACGGCGACGGAAAACTTACGAAAGACGAAGTTCCCGAGCAGGCATGGAATTTTCTCTCCCGCCTCGACAAGAACAAAGACGGTGCCATTTCTGAGGAAGAAGCCATTGCAGGACGTCCTCCCGGGGGAGCTGGCGGATCTGGTGGCCCTGGCGGAGGAGAATTTCTCAAGCGCGCCGACAAGAACGGCGACGGCAACATCTCCAAAGACGAGGTTCCCGAACAAGCCTGGGAGCGCATGAGCCGGATGGATAAAAACAAAGATGACAAGATCTCAAAAGAGGAGATGGTGGCCGCTACTGCGATGATGCGTGCTGCCGGAAAGGGCAAAGGTAAAGACGGTAAAGGTAAAGAAAAAGGGAAAGGTGGACCGCCCACCGGTGGACCAGGTGCTGTATTCGGCCGCTACGATGAAAACAAAGATGGCAAGATCGGCGAAGGCGAGGTTCCCGCCGAGATGTGGAGCCGTCTCCGCAAAGCCGACACCGATGCGGACGGCCTCGTCAGCAAAAGTGAGCTCGAGAAGGTTTACTCCGAGCGAGAGAAATACGCTCCCAAGGGCGAAATGAAAAAGGAAGAAACGCCCAGAAAAAAACGCCCTGAGTTGGAGAAACCTTCAGCTTAACACCAACCAGATTAATTCTCGAAAAGCCGCTGCGGGAGTCTCTCACAGCGGTTTTTTTGGCCAAGCTGGTTTTGAGTTGTCTGCCCAAAGCCTACTCGTGTCGCAGCGCTTCAACCGGATTCATATCGGCCGCACGAAAGGCAGGGTAAATTCCGAAGAGGACTCCAATCGCCACCGAGATCGTGAACGCCAGCGTCGGCGCCCAGAATTGAATGATTGTGACCATCTCTGCGAAATGCGTCACCAGCATGGGGATGGCGAGACCAACTCCAACCCCGAGCAATCCGCCAGCTCCTGAGAGAATCACGGTCTCGATCAGAAACTGAAAGATAATGTCTTTCTTCTTCGCCCCTAAAGCGCGTCGAATTCCAATCTCACGTGTCCTCTCCGTTACGGTCGCGAGCATGATGTTCATGATCCCGATTCCTCCAACGAGAAGAGAAATAGCGGCGATCGATCCGAGCACGATGTTAAAAATTTGTTTCGTACGCTCAGCGCGCTGGAGCAAGTCGAGCGGCACTGTCATCTTGTAATCGATGTCCTTGTGATTTCGCTCGAGAATGTGCTGAATAGCCTGGGCCGCAGGCATGACTTGCTCCGGTTTTTCAATCCGAGCGGTTACTTCATGCAACTCGACTTTCTCTGCCTCGAAACTCCCTGACCGGTATTTAAACAGCACCTCGCCAAAGTGGTCCTCCAGCGTGGTGATTGGAATCATCATTTCCATTCCATCGCTGTTTTCCCCGGAACCTTCGATTTCGGATTCAGCAGCAGCGATGGCTCGGTCATCCTCGACAACACCAACAACGCGGAAGTAGCTGGTCTGCATTCGCACGGTTTTCCCGATTGGCTCATCGAGAGGAAACAGATTGCGAGACAAGCTCGCGGTCAAAACACACACCGGAGACCGGTCATCCATTTCCATGTCGGTAAAAAATCGTCCCCGCAGAATATCCCGATTTTTCATCATCGGGAACCACGGCACAGTACCGAGAGCGATACCATCAACGCTACTTGACTTGTTCCAGAGGAAATCTTTAACCTGCCGAGAGGGAATCGTAACTTCGACACCCGGCACGGTTGCCTGAATCTGCGAGATATCCTTGTAGGTGAGACCGTATTCGAGGATGAGCGATCTCTCCTGCTCCCCTGCGGTTGTTGTATTGCTCGGTTTAACGGATTCGAGAATGATATTCTGACTGCCCAGATCCTTGATCTGCTGCTGAGCTTCAAAGCTGGCCCCCTCGCCGATCGCGAGCATGGAAATCACCGAGGCGACGCCGAAAACGATTCCCAGCGCCGTCAAAAACGAACGCAGCTTGTGCATCCAAAGACTCTTGATCCCCAGGACCACAGATCGACGAAGTCGAAAAAAGGAGAGCTCGCGAATCGAACCGCTGATCACTGTAGCAAAACTCATCTGCCGTGAACATTGGTATCGAAGGCGATTTCCCCATCCTTCAGGCGAAGAACGCGCGACGTTCGGTCAGCCATTGTCTCATCGTGCGTAATCATGATGAGCGTCTTTCCATCGGCATTGAGTTGGTCGAAAATCTCGAGAATATCCCCACCGGATTTCGAATCGAGGTTACCGGTGGCTTCATCTGCGAGAATTACTGATGGATCATTTGCCAACGCACGCGCAATCGCAACACGCTGCTGTTGACCACCCGACAACTCGGTTGGCTTGTGATCGGAACGCGCCACCAATCCTACTTTCTCAGCAAGAGGCACAGAGATTTCGCGCGATTCTTTTTCGGTAAACCCCTGGTAGTAGAGCGGCACCTCGATATTTTCGAGGACGGTGAGCTGCTGGATCAGGTTGTAGCTTTGGAAAATGAAACCGAGTTTCTTTCCTCGAACGCTGGAGAGATGATCGTCGGGCAGTTGCGCGACATCGACACCATCCAACAAATACTCACCCACGCTAGGTTGATCGAGGCAGCCAAGAATGTTCAACATGGTCGACTTCCCGCAGCCCGACGGACCGAGAATGGACATGTAATCGCCAGGGAAAATTTTGAGGTCTACACCACGAAGCGCCTTCACGACGAAGGATCCCATCTGGTAGTGTTTTTCGACACCACGAAGCTCGATGACCGGGTCGTCTGCACCGCTTTGCGAAGACGACACCGGTTCGTCCTGCTGCGCGCTCGCCGTAAGCGCTGCCTCCGATTCAGGCATTTTTGTCGGTTTTTTCCCGCTTGGTTAAGGCGGTTTTCTCCTCCTCGATCCCAGCCTCAACTTTTCTCTCTTTGGTCGCTTTTGTGGCGATTTCCAACTGAGGCGGCTCGTAGTCGTCAGGCATCTTCAAGAGGACTTCTTCGCCGGGAGCGAGTCCGTCGACAACCTGGATGAACTCATCATTGTGAGAACCCACAGTGACGGGAAGTCGCTCGTAATCCCCTCCGGTTTTTCGGAAAACAAAATGTTCGCCTTCCTCAGCAAAAACGGACTGCACCGGAACGTAATTTACCGACTCAAGTTCCCTCACAATGATTTCCACCTTGGCACTCATGCCTGGCTTGAGAAACTCGTGGGTTCCCTCGATCTCGATCGTCGCCGGATAAACTTTCAGCGATGGGTTGTAGCGAGATGCGTTGGAGTCGGGAAGAACAGCTACTTTCGAAATCCTCCCGATGAGAGTCTTATCCGGCACCGACTCGGCCGTGATATAAACTTTCTGATCGAGTTCGATTTTCTTGATATGGGATTCGTGGATATTTACCTCGACGCCCAATTTCGACATATCGGGAATTGTGATGATCGGTTGACCCGTTTTCAGGGTAGCGCCCTCGGAAATCCCCTCGTAGTAACGCGAAGTGTAGTAGTTGTCTTTCGCACCACCATAAGCAACGAGACCAGGCAACTCCGCTCGAATAACGCAGCTGGCGATTTGCTCTTCCAGATTTTCCCGCTTTTTCAATTCTAGATCGTAGCGACGTTTCGCCGAGCGATAGCGTGCATAAATCTGCGACATCTTCGCCATTTCCTCTCGTTTCGTCCGGATCAGAGAGAGAAGGGCCTCTTCGTAATTGGAAAGCATCTTTTCCGCTTCTTTCGGAAATTCATAGTCGCGGAAAAGTTCCAGTTCGGTCTTCGACCTCTGCAGAGCCAACTCGGCTTTATCGAGTGTCACCATCTCGTTATCGAGAGTCTGCCGGGTGATGAAGTCTTTCTCGAAAAGCCGCTTCGCACCAGCAACTGATTCTTCCTTCACCGAAAGCTCCGATGCAGCAACCTGCGCTTCTTCTTTCATCCGGCGAATCGTTTGCTCCGCTTCACCGTCACCGAGCATTTCTTTCTGCAAGAATTCTCCAAAGTTCACATTCGATGCGAGGCTGCTATCGGCCTCTAGACTGTAGGAGTTGAGATTCTCATCACTCTTCGCACTTTCTGCGAGTTTCTTGGAATCAAATGCCTTAACAATGAGAGCCGTCGCCGTTGCTTCGTATTTTTCGAGCGTATCATTGTCGTAGGGAAGCTTGAGCTTTTTCAGGACGTTTTCAGCAGCATCAGCACCGACGAACTTTTGAAAGTCGAGCAAGGCGAATCGAAGGAATTGCCTTGCACCCTTGATGTCGCTGAGAGCCTCACTCTCCTCAATCTCGATATTTTGTTTTGCCTCAGCATAGGCTGCTTCGGTCTGCTGGAAATTCACGTCATGATCGACAATCTCTTCCTCCAACTGCGAGGTGTTGAGGCGCACAAGGACTTTTTGATTCGCCACATCCTCCTCGGTGACCATGTAACCCTCGTCGACAATCTCGAGAATCTTGATACCGGCGCTGGCCTTCACCTCGTTTCGGACTTCCAGATAATTCAGAGCCTGAATGTTTCCACCCTCCAGAACATCAATCACCATGTCACCATTTTGCACCGAAGCCACAGGAAGGGCATCTGCAGAGCCTTTCGCTTTACCACCGCGCGCAAGAGACCACACCGCCAGCCCGATCAAGCCGACCGCAAATATTGTGAAAACCGTTTTTTTCATAAGTCAGCGAGACTCGTTCTTTAGCCGCTTGGCCCAAGAACCGTCATCACTAACATACAATATCCCCATATCCCTCCAAAGGCGCATCCGCGCTAAAGCATGGTCAATAACTGTTGAAGTTCTCTGATTTCGTGCATTCAACAAATCAATACGAGCATCCACGAGGTCCTGAGCATCACCCTGGCCAAGTTCCTGCCGTAATTCCTGCTCTTCTACCCGGCTCTCAGCAAGAGCAACCTGCTGTTCTGCGACCTCGAAATTGATCTTGGCCTGTTCAATCGCTCGGAATCCATCATTGATATCCAGTTTTGCCCGATCTCTCGCCAGCTCATCGGCTCGCTTGGCCCGGTCGAGGAATACCAGGCTCGCGCGATAGATATTCCGTTCCGCTTTGCGATCGAGCGGCAAATCAAGATCGACGGCACCTTCCCAGCGTCGACGATCCCAGTTGATCGCCGGAGTGGTATTCCCTGGATCACTCACCGTCCGGTAGTCCATGGAAATATCGAGGCCGGGGAGAAGACCGTTTTTCGCGACTTTGATCTGGCGCTTCGCATCGGCTACCCGATCCGCCGAAGTGGCGAGATCCGGTCGAGTGACCAGTGCAATCTGAGCGGCCTGGTCTCGGGAAATGTCCGGGTCCTCGATACGGAGTTGCCTCAACTCTTTGTCATCAAGAATGATGCTCTCATCCACCGGTGCTCCGACCGTGATCTTAAAATTATCCAATGCATTCTGATAGGCTCGAATCGAGTTAATCCACCGGCTTTTCGACTGCAACGCTGCCTGACGCAAGCGCCCGACTTCTGTCTTGGTTGCCCGCCCCTCCTCCGCAAAGGCCTCCTCCTGATCCACGCTTTTCAGAAATCCCTCGTAGGCGACGAAGTTGTTTTTCACTTGGTCTCTCGCCTGCAGTACTCCGTAGTAGTCGGTGACCAAATTAACAATGTAACCGCGGCGAAAATCAGCAAAGCTGCGGAGATCATAGAGCAAATCGCGCTCCTCTTGCGTCAGGGCTTCCAAGGTCACCGTTGTCCCGCCCCCTTCGATGAGTGGCTGCACTATGGAAACGGCAAGGTTGCTCTGATTCACCG
>JAKMGR010000150.1 GCA_022424805.1 Verrucomicrobiales bacterium | reverse complement strand
GTCGTCGTTATAGAAAGAGAGGTGGAGATTCTCCATCCCGCCTTTTTTGATGAGAGCCATCGACTCCTGGCGATCCACTTCGCGGAAGGGGAGTAGAAGATCATTGAGAACCTTGCGGACGCCGTCCTGCTGATCCGAGGTCATGTCTGCGAACGACAATCCGGGAAGATCGCCGGACTGACGCTTGAGTCTGATAGTCGCAGCGTTGTCACCGGGTGATTTGTCGAGAAGTGCTCGCTCCTGCTGTTTGCCGTCGAGCATTTGATAGACTTCGTTGGCTCGCTTTGCCTGAAACCAGTAGGCGTTGCCTTTGTGGCCGGGGCCTTCGTTGAAACTTCCTGCGGCGTGGCCGTAGAAGATTGGTCCACCGAAAGCTTTGCCCGCGACGGAGTTGCCGTCGATGCGGCGTGTCGTGTGTCGACCGGTCAGGACAAACTCAAATTTCTCTGTTCCCGGCTCGCCAAAAATGGCGATGGAGCTGTCTCCGAAGCCCTTCTTTCCGCTGTCGTGAACGACCTGCTTGTAGACCGTCTCGGCGTATTCATCGGAGTGGGCCTTCATGAAGATCTCTTTTACGATCTCATTCTGTTCGTCATTCAGGAATCTCCCGATTCTCTGCTCGGTGATGTGCCAGTTGTTCGAGATCTTCATCCGCAGAGGATCGTCGAAGTCGTAGACGAGAGGTTGCTTCTGGTCTTCGCTGAGGGAATCGTAGAGAGTTTTGACGAGAGTCTCGGCATTGTCAGTAGATTCAGCCCGGATGACGGCTGGAGCAGCAAGGGAAGCAGCAGTGAGTGAGCTGCGAAGGAGGAAGTTTCGGCGATCGATCATGAGGGTATGCGGGTTAAAGCTCTTGAATGGAAACCCCAGTATAGCGAATTGGTTTCGAAAACGGAAGTCCCAAGTCTCGCGTGTTTGCGGTGCCCGCTCACTCTTCGATGGATTGGAGAAAGGTGGTGATCAGGGTTTGATCGAGCTCGGATTTCGGAAGCGAGATACAGTCCGCCGAGTCGCACTTGAAGCAGCCTTTCTCAACAAAAAGAGTCTTTCCTGCTGGTGCACGACCTTTCGGAACGACCGTCTTCTGTTCGTGAGGAGGCTCGGCCTGAGTCAGGCTGATGAGGGAAAGAAGCGCGAAGAAGGCGAACGCGGGGCGGGGAATTTCATACCATAAGGTAAACCTTTCGCTTCTAATCTACAAAAGAGATCGGCCGAAAAGAGACGGGCATAATTCGACTCAAAAATACCGAGTAAACCCTGTCGGGTCGAACACCTGACCCTGTTGTATCTGTAACGTTACACTGTTTTCAGTCCACCAATTCCTCGACCGCTTCGAGATAGGCTTGAAGAACCTCATCGGGTTGCAGCTCGAAAGAGGCTTTCAGATGGGCAACGGCGCTTTTGTAGTCGCCAGTAGCAACTTTCAGTTCGCCGAGTGCTCTTTTTGCAGCAGCGGTGTGGTTGGGGAATGATGCCGCCTGCTCGAGTCGCATTTCGGCCTCTTCGATTCGGTCACTGGTTTCAAGATAACTGGCGAGAAGGATGAGAGTCTCGCCGTCGGTTGGATCCCGGGCGATCCAGTCTTCGAGTTTTTTGGCCGCTGCTTCCGCATTGCCGGTTTGCATTTCGACAATGGCATCGGCTCGGACAAGTCTGGCGTTTTCCTCCTCGTATATGGAACGGACTTTTTCGGTGAGAGTTTTTGCGTATTGAAACTCTTGTGTCTGGATGAGCATTTCCACTGCTTCGACAGCATTCGCAAACGGGATGGGCGGATCTGCGGAGACCGCAACGAGATAGTTGGGGAGGGCGTCGTCGGGAAGGTTGTTTCTCGCAAAGAGGTGGCCCAGAGAAAGCGAGCCTTCTGGAGAGAGCGCTTCGCCGCGGCGAACCAATTCGAGGCTCGCAATCGCTTCCGTGTCTTTCTCCAGCCTGACAAATGCATCGCTCTGGAGCAGCCAGAGGTTGAATGATGTCGGATCTTTTCTGATCAAGTTCTCGTAGAGCGAAAGCGCCTCTTTGGTTCGGCCAAGTTGCGACAGGGCTTGCGCTTGACCTGTTATCCATTGCCGTTCCTCTGGCTGTGTGAGAGAAGCGAGGCGGTAGGCATCGAGTGCAGCTTGTTGGTTGCCTTTCAAAGCGTGACAATAGCCTAATAAACCCATTGTAAGGCCTTCCCGTGAGCCGAGCTCCACGGCACGAACGAGATGGGAAAAAGATTCCTCCGCATTGTCCTGCTGCAGGCGCAGGATCGCAAGGTTGCGATGAGCGTCGCGGAAGTTAGGAAATTGTTTCAGGGCGCTTTCGAGCTGCTCAGCGGCGGCATCGAGTTCTCCTTTCTCAAATAGCAGGGAGCCGAGTTGAAAGGCGATGGCAGGACTGCGATCAGAAATGTCGGAATCGGTCAGGATCTTGATCGCCTTTTCCCTACCGTCCGTAGCCATGGCCTCAGCGGAAGCTTTGAGATAGGCCTCTTCATCGACCGTGATCGTTGGCTCAATGCGGGAATCAATTCCATAGCTTCCGGTGATGGATTTGCGAAAAGTCTCTGACTTCCAGAGCGGATCGATCGGAAGCGAACTCCACGGTTTCTCCGGCTCGGCCGAGGCGAGCACAGGCAGAAACACGAGGCTGATCAGAAGAGCTCTCATTGGCGCAACAGCAAGGGCCACCGGAAGAGGGCGTTTACATTTCGGCCGTCTTTGTTGGGAACAGAAAAGCGTGACTTCGATGCAAATGATCTCGCAACCGCGACGAGCTCGGCGTGGGTGCTATCGAGCATACGGCGAACGCGGACATTTCCCGACGAGGTAATGAGAACTTCGAGGGTGACTTTCCCCTCTGTGATCCCCTGGTCTGACAGGGACTTGGGAAAATACATGGCCGGACGATTTATGAGTTTCGGCTTGTTATCGAGTTCGTGTGAAAAGAATGTCATTTGAGCGCGCGGAGATTGCACTTGGCGAGCGAAGTCTGCACTCGGTAGGCGAAGATCGAAATCTTGATC
>JAKMGR010000146.1 GCA_022424805.1 Verrucomicrobiales bacterium | reverse complement strand
TCAGTGGACTTGTTCGCAATACTTTCAAGCGCACCCGTCATCCGCTCCTGCGTGTCGCGAGTGATGTCTTCATTGTCGAGCACTCCGTGCAAAACCATCGCTTCCTCCGCAGCTGCCTCGGCAGCCTTGTCCTTGATCGCCAGCGCCAGATTTGCCGTATCGGGATGTCGTGCCATTTCGGCGAGCATTTCCTCGGACAGCCAGGCATCGTCACCGACGCCCAGTTTTTCTGCCAGCTTTTCTGCAGCTCGCGCGCGTTCTTCAAGCGCTTCCAGCATTTCTCCGGCCGTCAGATCATCCGGGTCAGCGAGGCGATCTGCTATTTCCTGCACTTCGACGCGCAATTGCTCCAGCTCCTCGCGCTCGTCTTTGCCAAGTGAATCGAGATTTTTGATCTGCTTTGCCTGCCGCTCCAACTCATCCGACTGCAGAGCCGCCGTATCTTTCATCTCGTCACTCAATTCGAGATCTCGCTGATCGACCGGTATGCGCCCAAGCGGCGAAAGCGCGAATAGGATGGCGAGAAAGGGAACAATCCAGACGAAACGAAGCGGCGGGAGCGGCAGGTCCTTGCGGAATCGGGAAGTCGCTTCCGTGATCAAACCACTCGCCTTCATTATGTGAAGCTTTTTCCCGTCGTCATCTCCGCCTCCGGAAAGGAAGGCCCAGGCAGAAGAAAAGCGATCTTTCCATCCACCGATTCGGTCCAGCAGTAGAAGCGAATCGAATGTGTCGGGACGGCGAACTATCGAAAAAACAAAACCTATGAGGATCCACAGAGCAACGAGACCGAGCACCAGCCAGATTTCTCCCTCACGCCAGATCAGCGAACGACGCGCAAACAGGATCGCCGCCAGCGCGACGGCACCGACGACCGAGTGACCAGCTCGCAACCAACGAGCAAAACGCACCGAAGCAACCCGCTTGCGGACGGAACCCGCGGCGGACTGAAAAAGCTGCTCTTGTGAATGACTTTCCAAAACAGAATATTGTAACGGTTATGCCTCTCGGGGAAATTGTCGTCTTTTCTTTGAAACGGACGAACAACCAGATCAATTGAGAAGAGAAAGAATCTGCTCCAATCGGTGGCTGATTTCCGGATCACTTGAGCTTTGAAGTTCCCGCTTTAAGACGGGCCATGCAAGGTAACCAAATGCGCCCAGTTCCCGGGTCGCATCCTCCCGGACCTTCCACTCTTCCGAGCCGAGCTGTTGGACCAGACTTCGAATCGTTGCGAGCGTTTCCGGCGTCAGTTCCGGCGATGGCATATCAATCTCGACAATATCGCGAAGCGGAATGCTCCACTTTTCACCGAAGACCTCGACCGAGAGCGCATCGACAGGAGAAAAACCCGTCAGAACCCCGCCGTCCCACCTCTTGATCTCGAAGCCCGGCACATCCTCCGGGATTCCGCCCGGCGACACCGAAGACTTCGCGACGCGGCGCATGTGGCGAATCGCCGAGAAAGAGGTCTCGATCAGATTTCCCTCTGCGATAAGTGGCAATGTTGTATTTCCGATATCCCCGACGATGGTTTGCTCACCATCGAGATCAATCGAGGCTTGAATGCCGACCGCATTGCTCCAGCGATTTCGATCCTGGATTCGCGGAGTAAATACACTTCGCAAATCACTCGATTTCAATTGGATACCCCCCAATTCTGGATGTTGAAAGACCAGCTCCTCTGATGGGAGAAAGACAATGCAGCGCGTGCCGTTGGTCATCTCGGCCTGGTATCCGCTCGCTCCATTCGCCGGAGGTCCCAACCAGATCAAGTTACTCGGAGAAATCGCAAGCCCCCCCCAGGGGGTCACCGCCTCGATCGTCGTGCCTTTTTCGTCAGAAATCTTCAGCCGATCGCCACGATGGGTTTCCAGCATCGCAATTGTTCCACTCGCCCAGTCCTGATCCTTTTCTGAATCGGCAAAAACGAGTCGATCCAGGGAAGAAACGTCGAGCTCGATCCGCGAACCTCCGCTTTGCGCAAACGCCAGTCCCGGAGCATACACTTCACCGGATAGAATCTGTCCATCTCGCAGGAATGCCCTTGCCAACTTTGTAGCATCTCCATTTCGGCCAGAGAGCGCAGCAAGAGTATCAACCTGCAGAGAAACCTCACCGTAGGCACTGGAAATTCTCACGGCGCTGCCAGCGACCTCCCCCGTCAGCCGAGTCCCCGCACCGATCGCGAGAATCGCACGCGGTCCGGGATCGATGCCCAGGGTAGAGAAACCTCCCTGCCGAACCATCGCGATCGCAGGATTCCGGGCCGCCATGCCGATATTCGCAAGCCAGTCCTTCCAAGAAGCAGGAATCTGGTTCTCGTTTTCTGTAAAGGAATGTGGACGGAATACCATCTTCAATTTGCGTCTATCGAAATTCTGTGGAATCACGACCTGAGCCACGTGGTGCAGCACAACCTGTGTCTCGCCCGGCTTCAGTTTCAGCGGAAACTGAAATGCGAGCGCATAGCGATTCTGGGCCGAGATTGTCGGCTTCATCGCACTCGCTGGATCTGCGAGGGAAAAGAGAAAGGCGCGAGTGGATTGTGTCGCCCCCGGTAGCACGAGGATTCCGCTTTCCGTGTCATTGAGGAGAACTGGCTCGGTGCGTCCACGATCGGTAAGGAAGGTTTTGTAATTGCCCGAGAAATTTGTCGCGAGCGACAAGTTGATCGTCAGCGGGTCGGTCGAACCGTTGTAGAAAAACTCTGCGTAGCGAAGCGTACCACTCTCCTCCGACAAACGGATGCGCCGCTGAACTCGCAATCCTGGGATGCTCGCCATCGGACGCCCCGTGAGAACAAACTCTTTCCCATCCGGAGTCATCAAAGGCTGATAGGAGACGAACTTTTCACCATCGACAGAAAGCGCCAGGCCACTGTTCACCATGGTGCTGCCAATGCGCCCGATCGTCCCGTTGGACTCGATATTCCAGGAATTACCCACCTTGTCTGATCGAATTCCCAATGCAGCAGGCAGTAGTTCTCCGTCAGCTACATCCTGCGCCACGCCGCGCGCGGCAATGCTTAAAGCAAGCGCTACTGGCGCGAAGCGCCAGTCGAAAAGAGAGGTCAATCTGGAGAAAATTCGAAACATGAAATCAGAGCGAGCGATAGGAAAGAAGTTGGTCGAACGAAACCCGGATCCGTTCTCCATCCCGCAGGATGCTCATAAAACCATCAGCGATCTCCCCTTCGAGCGATTCACCATTCTTTAACTCTACTGAATAGAGATTCGAACGGCCATTTGTGAAATCGGTAACGTCGAGGTTTCGGCGGATCGAGCGGATTCTCTCGGCCTCCACGCGAATTACGGGACCATCTGTCCGAAAACTCACCGTCGCCTCTGCGAAGGTCCCCGCGAGTAGTTGGTTACCCTGCAAGAGAAATCCCTGCTTCACCTCGGGACTGTCAGGCAACTCCGAAAAGTCGAGCCACATCTCGCCTGTCGCAAATTCTTCGATATCCGTAACGTCGGCACTCCAGTAACTCGAGATCGAACGAACCGGAACCTCCCTCTTTTCTCCGCCCGCGAGCGACAAGGCAGTTGGAGCCCCAGAAAGAAAAACCGAATACCGCGATCCATCCACTGCCAGAACCCGATGTGATGACATCGGCTCGCGAACATGCTGGATTTCCCGAAGAGAAGAAATCGCCAGCTCCATCCGGCCCCACGAAGTCACCACTGGAATCTTTTCCTCCGCCCTGGAAAGCGGGATCACATCGCCATTGTTAAGCTCCAGAAATCCGACCGTCCCTTTGGGTATAACCCCATCTCCACTCGACGTTTTCGTCAGACACAAATGCAAAGCGTCCGCATCGAGCA
>JAKMGR010000138.1 GCA_022424805.1 Verrucomicrobiales bacterium | reverse complement strand
CTTGGGGAGAGGGTTGGAAACGAGAACTCCATAATCCCGGCTATGGGACCAGGATGGCCTGGGGTTTTCCGGGTGGGGGACGACTAACAAACCGACACGTTTCCCATCTACCTCGCCAGAGTAGTTGATCCACTCGAACTCTTTACCCCAGGTCTTGGCTCCATTTTTCTCATCGCGGTCGTTAACGATTTCACCGTTTCCTCCCTGCACTCGCAGAGGACTGGCAACGCGGAGGGCGAGACCGCTTTCCTCCTGATCACCGAAGGTGAAGTCGCGTTCGTCGTTGTAGAAATCGGCGTCCCAGTCGAGGAGAATTCCGGAATCGATCTGGCGGAAAAGGTAGCGCGTGTCCTGCATGCAGATGGTTTCCTTTCCATCCGCACTGAGATAGTGGTCGCGGCTCTTGAAGCTGGCCTCTCCTCTCTTTCCGATTGGTAATTCAGAGAAACCTTCGTGCTTCACTTTTGACTTCAGGCGCCAGTAATCGTTCCCGTCGATCCAGCCGAAGCTCATCCAGAGACCGGGGTGCATCACAGGATGAATGATGCCGTTTCCCCCTTTGTAGCCGGGGTCGATGTCTTCGGGTTTGCGCGGGGGAAACCGACGGGTCACGGGGATGCCAGACGGTGTCCTGACATTGACAAAAGCGCGGCGGGTGAGTTGGTCATGTTCGAGCAGGTAGGTTGCGATTCGTTTCTGACCGAGAAAGAGATTCAAATTGCCTCCGTCGAGACGGAACTCGAATGCGTCGGGTGCTCCTGTGAGCGGTTCGGGTGCCTTGAGCGATAGAAGATACGCGGTGAGATCGGCGAGCTGTTGACTGGTCATCATGGCACCGAATCCGGCGGGCATAGCGGAGACGGGAAGTCCTTCGCGGCTCGCGATCTGCTTGCGGGGGATTTCGATGGTGGCCCCGCCCATGAGAGCCATGGTAAGGGAGCGTCCGGTCTCATTCAGAATGATACCGGAATAGGCCTCGCCGGAGGTCGTCGCGACGGCGTGCGCGGCAAAGCCCTCGACGATGTCGGAACTGGGATTGAGAATGGAATCGATCAGGGTTTCTGCGTCGGCACGTGATCCAATGTTGGTAAGGTCGGGAGCGTGGTTGTTGCCGGCTCCGTCGACCTGGTGGCAGGAAGCGCAGTTGGCTCCGGCTGGGCTGAAAAAGAGATTGTGACCGCGCTCGATGTTAGCTGTTTCCAGCAGCGGGAGAATCGTCTCTTCCGTGGCGACGCTGCCGTTGGGAGAAATGAGCCTCGGACGAAACGCGACAATGTAGTTTCCCTTCCGTGCCTGGATTCCATCGCGGCTGGTTCCGAGTGTGAGCGGGCCTGCGGGGAACTCAGCCTCGTAAACTTTCATCTCTTTCGGATCCGTGCCTTCGATTCGGTAGAGAGTCGGCTCCCATTTTCCCTGCGCCCATGCTGGAAGATTTTCGGCACGGGCATCATCGATCAGGTAAACTTTCGATGGATACTTTAGATCGATCTGGACAGAAATTCCCTCGGTTGCGTCTGCATCGCCGCAGGCAGTTTGGAGGAATGTCAGGCCTTCCAATTCAGCAGGGACCTTGGTGATGCGGTAGTCGCGGTCGGTGTAAAGGCGTGAGCCTGCTGCGAGAACGGCAGGTCCGTAGTTGCGATTGCTCGAGGCAGACACGTTGGCAAACGGTATCACGATCGCTTGTTTTTTTGCAGGAGCGTTTCCCGTGGCGGTGAGAGCGCGTCCGCGATGTTCAAACTCGTATTTTCCACCGAGACGTTTTGCGGCGAGCTCGGCGATGGGGGGAAAGGAGTCTTTGGTCAATGATTCGAGTTGGGCATCGGACAGGACATCTTGCTCGAGCAAACAGAGTAAGGCCGCCAATCGAACCCTGTTGGGTACTTCACCTAACAGGGTCAGGTGCTGCTTGGCAGGAATAAGGTCCATGAGAGCTCCCCAGGTTGCGTAGTAGACGATGCGGTCGGTCTCGCGGGCAGCGAGGTTGATGAGGGCATCGGCATATTTGACGAGACCGCTTTCGCGGATGGCGAGAACGGTGGCGAGGCGGACACGTGGCTCAGCGTCTTCGAGCGAAGGGCGCAGTTCGGAGTGATCGGTTTTGAGAAAACCTTGAACTCTCAGCGATTGAATTTTCTGGTTGGTGTTGCGATCCATCCAAGTGCGAGCGGGATCAATTCGTCGAGTTGTCCAGACGAGCCAGGTTTCCTGTGCCGTAGTAAGGTCGTCAGATGCGAGTTGTTGGAGAAGGGCGGGGAGCACTTCCTCACCTCGCTGCAGTAGCTTCTCCTGCGCGCTGGTTCTCCAGATCGGGAGATGATGCCCGAGGGCGGCGATCAGGTCGGTGTCGGAATCGAAGGGAATTGAATCAACCGGAACAGGTTGGTATCCCTCGGGCCAGATACGGTAGATGCGTCCCTCGTTGGCGAGCTTCTTGTCTTCGTAGTGCGCTCCGTATTGCCGCCCCCAACTCGAAATCCAGATTGCTCCGTCGGGTCCCATTTCGATATCGACGGGATCAAAGGCGCGGCCTTCGCTGAGGGGCATGCTGCGTCCGCCGCCAGCGTGGGCGAGGATCTCAAGATTTCCCCGATCCGCTTTCCGCCAGGCTCCGTCCCATTTTGATCGGAAGATGCGGACTTCGCGATTGAGCCAGTCGCTGTAGAGAAAAACGTTTTGGTATTTGTTAGGGTAATTGGGAATGCCGCAGAAAATGATTCCGGCTCCGGAGCCTTCGAAGAGTGGGCCGCTGGAAGGAGCGGTCGGAAGGTGGTCGTCGCCTTTCCAATCGTAGCTCCAGTTGTGGCCCCATCCAAAGTGGGCACCGTAAAACGGGGCAAAGAGTTTGTCGCCCATGGTCTGGTCGTTGTCGGTTCCAAGCCAGTTGAACTGATCGTCGAAAGCAATGTCCCAGGGATTGCGAAAACCACGGGAGACAATTTCGAGGCCGGTGCCGTCGTCGTTGCAGCGGAGAATACCTCCGGTGACGCCCCAGTCATCGCGCGGGTCTTGGTAGTTTTTTTCGTAGGTAGCTGCAGTGAAGTGTTTGGGTTTTGGTTCGGGTGTGCCTCCGGGAACTTCGATTCCCCAGAGTTCACGGAAGGGCGCGGGGGCAATGCGATCGGGCAGGATCGTGAGTCCTTTGGAATTTCCTTTCGACATGTAGAGTCTGCCATCGGGTCCGAACTGGAGTCCATGAAGAGCGTGTTCGAGATTGCCGAGGTCGGTATAGACGCGGATGTAGTCGTCAGCAATATCATCGCCGTCGGTATCGCGGACGCGGGTTAACTCCGGCGCGTTGGCGATCCAGAGCCAGTCGCCTTTCCAGGCAAGTCCCTGGATCGCGTTGAAGCCGGTCGCGAATTCTTTGCGGGTGTCAGCGGTGCCGCCCTCGTCCTCGGCTGTTACGATCCATACCGCGTCGGGTGGGGTGTCCGGCTGCGGAGCGCGGTATTGCGGTCCCATTCCGACGCAGAGTCGACCCTTGGTATCGAAAGTGATTGCGCAAGGATTGCGGACAAGGGGATTGCGCGCAAAAAGCGCAACTTCGAGGTCGTCCGCGACGATAGGGAAGCCCTCCGTCACCTGCGCTTCAGAGATTTGAAGCAGGGACATGCTCACAACTGGAATCAAACAAGTTATGATCGATGGCTTGGCCATGTTGAGAGGATGATCGAAGAGAGGAGCGGGTTTTTTTCGAAACAGGTGCATTTGGCCGGTGAGATTCTGGCCTTAATTTTTTCAAAACAAATAATGGTGCTTTTCCGTTTCGAAAAACGAGTCTTTTCCGTTAAAATTAACGCCAATCATTTTCCAATTCATGGCGTCCCGAAAAAAAAAGAATCAGGCAGGTGGGTTTATTATTGGACCAATCCTGGTCATAGCAGCACTCTCCGCACTTTGGAAAAACGAGACGAGGTTTGATTATCACAAGGCGGCGAAGAAAACCGAGCATGCTGCTTCTCTCAATGGCTTGGAAACCGGTGAAAACTTTTCCTACACCGGTGAGATGGATGGCGAGCTGACTCTGCAGGGGAAGTATATCGATACCTTTACCGGATACCTGATCGTTCATCGCTACGCGGAAATCTATTGTTGGGAGCGCGATGAGGATGACGAGGGCGACGTGACCTGGAGCATGACCTGGATGAGTTCGGTCGAGAGCAATTCCCGGAACGGCGGTGTGAATCAGAAATTGCGATCAGGCCGCATTCTGCCGCGTTCTTATCAGGTCGCAGAACTCGAAGTGGTTTCCGAAATGATCGAATTTGTGGATTCCCGCATTGGATTTCAGCCCGGTCCGCTTCCCAAAACGAACGAGGGGAAGAAGCTCAGCGTCGAGGGGGAATATCTCATGCTGAGAAAGGGACGATCAAGTAATCTCGGCGATGAGCGGATCAGCTACCGTGCGATTCCTGTTCCGAGGGTGGCGACTTATTTTGGGCGTTTTTCCGAAGGGAAAGGTGTTGCTGATGCGGCGGAGCAAAAGTCGGGAATGATCAATTCGATCATCCAAAATTCCGGCATACTTCACCACCTCGTGGCGGGTGAGAGGGAACTCGCCCTGGCGACGATGAAGCGTCATATCGAGAGGCTGAAGTGGATTGTTCGCGGGATAGGGACTTTCCTGGTCGTCTTTGGCTTCATCTTCTTTTTCGGGGCGGCCCTCCGGTTTTTGTATGCCATCCCTGTGATTGGTCGAGTTGCGGAGTTGGGGGCATTTCTTCTTTCTCTGGCCATAGGGTTACCGTTGGCGCTGATTACGATTCTTCTGGGGTATATTGCGGGTCACCCCATTCTTCTGGCCGTTGTCGGAGCGTTCCTGTTTGCTGGAATCTGGGCGATGGTTCGTGCCTCGAAGCGACAGAAGGAAACAGGCAGGGAAATTCGGAAGGAGCTGGAAACCGAATATGGGCGATCACTGGATTCCGATGAGATGAAGCAACTTGAGTATAGAGAAATGGCGGGGATGCTGGCTTCCAGCGGCAACGAAATTGGGGAGACGGAATCAAAGGCTCTGGATCGCTTTGCGAAAAAGAGCGGATGGAAAAAGGGGGAACGTGAGAATCTCCTTCAGGAAGTGAGAGAAAACCCGCCACCCCTGGAGTCACCGGAAACGCATTTGAAAAACCTCATTCGGATCGCAGTTGCTGACCATGTGCTTACTACGCAGGAAATCAGATCGATACGTGATGCTGCAAATCTAGCCGGATATGATTCCGAGAAATTTCGCGAGTTGATGGTGAGCGTCAGCGATATGGCGAAGAAGGCTTCGTAGAGAGACCTTCGGTTCAGGCTGACGTGGATACGGAAAATCGCGAATCGCCGCGTCGCGATATATTCGGCACAATGCGAAGATCGGTATGTGTTTTTCAAAGGGCAGATTCCAGCTTCGAGTGGCACTGGCTTTGTTGCTATTGTCGAGCGCTTCCGTGTGGGCGACTCCTCTTTTCGAAGAGGCAGTTGCTCCTCTCCTGAAAGAGCGCTGCGTCGAATGTCACAACGGAGAAACGCAGAAAGGAGAACTGAACCTTTCTTCGCCGGAAGGATTGCTGAAAGGATCAGAAAGCGGGCCTGTAATCAAGAGCGGCGACCCGGGACACAGTCATCTTTTTGAAATGGTGGAAAGCGGCGAGATGCCGAAAAAAGGGAAGCGTCTCAATGAAGCGGAATTGAAGCTTCTGCACGACTGGATCAAAGGCGGCGCGAAGTTCCGCAAGGCTCCGACGCTAGCGAGAGATGCGCCACACCAGCATGATGTTTTGCCTATACTTCATCTTCGCTGTGTCGCTTGTCACGGGGCGCAGCGCAAGGATGGCGGTCTCGATCTGCGTAGTCCGGAGTCGATCGCCAGAGGCGGAAAGTCAGGTCCTGCATTTGTTGCAGGAAATGCTGGAGCCAGTCACATGATCCAGCGCATTGAGAGTGAAGCCTGTCCGCCGCAGGCATCGTTGTTGAAATTTTTCGTA
>JAKMGR010000137.1 GCA_022424805.1 Verrucomicrobiales bacterium | reverse complement strand
TTTATCTTCCGCTCGACGACGACGAGCATATGCCACCAGAGGGCAAGAATCAGCTCACGGCTCAGGAAACTGCAGTCATCGCATTCTGGATTCAATCTGGAGCCAAGGCAGACGCAACCATTGGATCACTCAAGCCCGATGAGAAAGCCAACGCGGCGATTGCTCATGTCATTGGTAACATTCCGAAGGCTGAGGCCAAAGTCGCCGAAGCCGACAAGATGAAACTAACTCCTGAGCAGGAGAAAACCATCGCCACGACGATCGGCAATGTTGAGAAGTCTGGCGCCTCGCTCATGGCCATTGCGCAGGACACACCGGAGCTTCGCTTCAGCGCTCTGAACGTTGCCAAAGAATTTTCCGACGACGGACTCGCGGTTCTCAAACCGGTGGCCGGCCAGCTCAAATGGGTCGACCTCGCCCGCACCCAGTTAACCGACAAAGGACTTGCCCATCTCGCTGGAATGAAAGGCATCACTCGCCTGCATTTGGAAAACACCAAGGTCACTGACGCCGGGCTCGATCACATCAAGGGACTCGCCGATCTTGAGTATCTCAATCTCTACGGAACCCAGGTCACCGACGCCGGTATCATGAAGCTCACCGGACTGAAGAAGCTGAAGAAGATTTTCCTCTGGCAGAGCAAAGTGACAGAAGGCGGGGCAATCAAGCTTGCCGCTGCGATACCGGGCCTCGATGCCAATACCGGTTGGAAAGCTGCCAGGATTGAGCCTGTCACGCTTGCTGCGAATACTGCCAAGCCAGCTGCTCCAACTGCTCCGGCCAAGCCAGCAGCAAAGCCGGCGCCAAAACCCGCACCAAAGCCAACGACACCTGCTTCGAAGCCCGCTGCGAAACCTGCACCAAAGCCAGTTCCAGCGATTGATCCTATGTTCGACAAGGCATTGGCTGAGCTCAAAGGCGCTGCTGATGCATCAGCAAAGAAAGCGACTGATGCCAAGGCACAACTCGATGCCGCGATCCAAGCAGTATCCGAGGCAACCAAGAAAGCCGAAGCTCTCAAATCAAATCACGAAAAGGCATCCAAGGTTGCCGCGGAAACCAAGGCAGCGCTTGCTCAGCTTCAGAAAGCAATCGAAGCAGCCAAGTAATCTGCTTTCCGCTGAACAACAAATTCCCATCAAAGAAGCGGCGTTTGCAAGAACGCCGCTTTTTTTGTTTCTAGAATCTCAGCTTGGGTCTTTTGGGCTTTTCGAGACATGAACGCACTCCCCGGCCTCACAGAGAGCGCGGGGCTGGCCTTCAGGCTACAGTGTTTTGTTCAATGAAAGTCATGCGAAGCTCCGGCAGGTAGCGTATCGCCCGTTCGTAACGCAGTGATTTTCTCCGCCATGATGTGCAGGGTCTCTCCCGATCTTTGCACCTTGCCGGTGATCTGCAGGAACGGCTCGGTCGTGATCGTGAGCCGGCATTCCTCAAACTTATCGGGATAAACAATGCAGTTCGAAAGACCTGTCTCATCTTCCAGCGTAATAAAGACTACCCCTTTTGCCGTTCCCGGCCTCTGGCGACAAATCACAGCCCCTGCTGTCATCACGCTGACTCCGTCCGGCAAACTCGAAAGCTGGCCTGCTGGCAACACATCTACAGGCAAGCGCGGACGAACCAGGCGCATGGGATGCTTCCCTGTCGTTAAACCCAAACCGGAAAAATCTGCCTGAACTCGTTCTACATAAGACATATTCGGAAGCGGGCAGTTCATTTCCTCTCTCTCTTGATGAGAACCGATCTTGGCAGGATCCGCAAACAAATCTCCCTGCTCCAGTTCCGGCTCCTCCACCGCCCAGATCGCACGACGACGGGTCAGAGTGTAATCGTTCAGCGCGCCCACCGCTGCGAGCTGGCGCAACTGTCGACGGTTAAATTGGCCTCGCTGCCGAAAATCTTCCAGTGACCGAAACGGCTCTTTCTCCCGTTCCGCGATCATCTGCTCCACACTCGCTTCGTCGAGACCTCTCACCGTAAGCAGACCGAGACGAATCAAGTCATCATCGAGCACCTCGCAACGCCATCCTGACAGAACAACACATGGCGGCAAAAACCTTAATCCCCGACGCTTCGCCTCCTGCACCAGGGTGGATGGGGAATAGAATCCCATCGGCTGGTTGTTGAGCAATCCGGTATAGAACTCAGCGCTCCGATGCACCTTCAGGTAGCTGCTGGCATAGGCCAGCAACCCAAAGCTAATGGCGTGAGATTCGGGAAAGCCGTAGAGCGCAAAAGATCCAATCACTTTCACAATACGCTCCGTCGTTTCTTCATTCACATCGCGTTTCTGCAAGGCAGCTCTCAGCTTCGCTTCCACCCGCCGCATCTTCTCGTGAGATCGGTGAAATCCCATCGCTCTCCGCAGTTCCTCGGCTTCACTTCCGGAGAAGTCGGCCATGACCATTGCTATTTTCAAGACCTGCTCCTGAAACATCGGCACACCGAGGGTGCGCTCCAGGGTTGGTTGCAACTTGGGATGGATGTAATCAACCGGCTCCAATCCGTCGCGCCGCCGCAGATACGGATGAGCCAGTCCTCCCGCGATCGGGCCCGGTCGCACAATCGCAACCTCGACGACGACGTCGTAGAAGCAGCAAGGCTTCATTCGCTTCAAGGTATTCATTTGCGCCCGGCTTTCGATCTGGAACACGCCGATGGTGTCGGCAGAACACATCAGATCGTAGGTTGGCTCGTCGTCTTTCGGAATCTGGGCCAGATCGACAGGACGACCACGTTTTTCGGATATCTGCAAGGTCTCCTGGAGAACTGCCATCATTCCCAGCCCTAACAAATCCACTTTCACGATCCCCATGTCTTCGCAGTCGTTTTTGTCCCACTGCGCGACGGTCCGATCTATCATGCTCGCATTTTCCAAGGGCACCACGGAGTCGAGTTCTCCCTGACAGATGATCATACCTCCCGAGTGCTGCCCCAGATGCCGCGGCAACCCATACATCTGCCCATAGAGATCCGCGAGAGCGGCAGCACGAGGATGATCGCGACCAATTCCTGCCTGCTCGACCTGATCCTCGAACGCAAACGTATGCCGATAATCTCCGCTGGCAAAAAGATCGGAGAAACGACTCAGCATCTCTTCGGGAAACTCCAGGACTTTCCCGATCTCACGCACCGCACTGCGCCCCCGGTAGGTAATGACGTTCGCCGTCATCGCTGCCCCATGGCGACCGTAACGCCGATAGACTTCCTGGATCACCTGCTCGCGCCGATTGCCACTGGGCAAATCGAGATCGATATCAGGCCATGACTTTCTCCCCTCGCTAAGGAAGCGCTCAAAAAGCAGGCGACTCCCAACCGGATCGACCGGAGTAATCCCAAGGCAATAGCAAACCGCGCTGTTCGCAGCACTTCCCCGCCCCTGAACCATGATATCGTTCTCGAGACAATACTGAACGAGACTCCAGACAATCAGGAAATACCCACTGAAACCGAGATGGGTAATGAGGTCGAGCTCACGCTGGATCTGCGCCTTTACCGCACGCGTCAATTTGCCGTAACGCTTGCGCGCTCCGAGCCAAGTCCGATCCGTGAGAAAGGAATCCATCGAGTGGCCATCTGGCACTGGGTAGGTCGGAAACTCGTAGCCAAGATTTTCGAGAGAAAACTCCAACTGCTCGGCAAGGCGTTCCGTGTTGGCAATTGCGTCCGGCATGTCGGCAAATCGCGCCTCCATCTCGACAGATGACTTGAGGTGACGATCAGCATTGATAGTGAGTTGTCGTCCCGCCGCATCCAGCGTTGTGTGAAGACGAAAGCAGGTAAAGACATCCTGAATCCGCCGATTTTCCGGCAGGGCATAGTCGACACCTCCCGTCGCGAGCAAAGGCAGATCGTGCGCCGCAGCAAGATCACGCTTGGCTTTCACGAGGCTTTCTTCGCCACGTTGGGAATGTCGTTGCACTTCGAGCCAGAGCGCCGACTCGGGCAGGTGACGTTTCATTTTCTTCAAAGCCACCTCCATGCCACGTCGGCCATCGCGCCGCCAACCGATATCGAGCGGACCTTCTTCGTCGCCGGTGAGAATGGAAGTACCCTCGGCAAGTTCTTCCAATTCCGACCAGGCAACCGGGCACTCCCCTTTCGGAGAACGGAGTTGAGCACGTGTAACGAGACGCGACACATTACGATAGGCCTCGCGAGAACGGATCAGAACAGGTAGGACCGTCCCATCCTCCATCGAGAGTTCCGTGCCGACCGCAGCGCGAAATCCACTTTCGAGAGCACGCTGGTGAAAGCGGACCGAACCGTAGAAACCATTCCGATCGGAGAGAGCCACGACGGGTAAGTCGAGTGCGCCAGCACGTTCGGCGAGAGCTTCGGGCTGGGAAGCAGCTCGGAGAAAGCTGAAGGCGCTTCGGGTGTGGAGCTCGTGGTACATTAACTCTTCTTTTCACCCATAGCGCCCCTCCAGTTCCCATTCCTCCCCTTCCCTCACGACCCGGAACACTCCCGCACCGTTCACCTCGACGTCCCACTCGACTCGACTCCAGCTTCTTCTGGCGTCCCACCAATTACCCGCCGCATACCACGGCCCGGTGGATGCCGTTACCGTTCCCGTCACAAGCCTTGATTCGATCCGAGCTGGTCGCCCATTCCGTATCACCACTGCCACACGCGTCCCCGCCCGGAAACGTCGGATGGGCGTGCCAGTGACGGGTGCTCCAATCATTGGCCCGGTTGCCTCAGCTGCCGTATTGGATCGTTCGGCGACTGAAGTCGCCTCTCCATTCTCCGCGAAACACTCTTCCAACTCTGAAGGCAGCGGCACCAATTCGAAAACACCGGGGCGATGGGTGTTACATAGCCTTGGAGACCCCACTCGCTCGCTTCCCACAATGCGTCGGAGTCGCGTCATAGTTTCATCATACCGAAACCGGTTTTTTAATCCGGCCCCAAACAGAGTTCGCTGAGTCGCAACGATCTCGGATGGCTCGAAGCGCAGCCTCAGTTCCGCAACCGCCGCCTTCATTTCCAAGCCGTCAATGTGGCCGCTGACAAGATGAAACAGGATCTCGTGCTCCATTACCGGCTCCGGCAGAGCAAGTCGCCTCGCATGGCAGGTCCCGTCGGAGAAGCGCAACAGCAAATGAACCGCTGCCGCCGCGCGTCCCGTCGCGCCGACCCGTTCGATAAGCCGATCCAGAAAACGATTCACGACAAACAGCAGCGGCTCGCGATCGCGAATCTCGTAGTCGAAGGCGAGATGTTCCTCGAACAACTCGTCGAGCTTGGCAAAACGAAGCAAATGGCTTGTTTTTCCATTCAGGCGAAGCCAAAGCACAACGCCTTCGTCCCCGAGCCGCGCTGCGACCGCTTCCCGTTCGAGCCGGGCAAAAGCACCGAGACTCTCGATTCCCCAGAGTGACAATCGCTCACGGAGATCTTCGCTCACCTCCCCGACAACGAGCGGCAAGCGGTCGAGTTGCGGCTGTCGACGTGACGACTCCAGGTTCCAGACACTCTTTCCGTTCGCCTCTGCAGCCAAGGCCGCAATGCGGGCAAGCGATGGCGTTTCCCCCAGGCCGATCGCGACTTCGAGGCCTTTTTCATACAACCGTCCACGCGTGCGGCGAGCACAATCTTCCCATTCCTCCGCCGGCTGGGTGGAAAGGTCGAGCGTGAGACAGCCCCACTCGCTTTCTTCAATCCCCGGAACCCAGCCGAAAGCGGTTTCGAGCAAAATGCGGGCTGCCAGAGTTTCTGCCGGTGCAGAAGGAGACTCCACTCGCAGCCCCGGACAACGGGCGAGGGCCTGGACTGTTTTC
>JAKMGR010000116.1 GCA_022424805.1 Verrucomicrobiales bacterium | reverse complement strand
TACATTTTCGATCTGAATGGATTCGATCATGCGCGCAACCAACACCGAGGTTTTCTCTTGTCAAACAGTCACGAGCCAAAAGCTCCGAAGGGTTGTTGTTACTACTGCAAGCCTCGAAGTTGATCATTGGTCCAGCGAACGGCCTGCTCAGCATCTGAATCTCTCGGATTTTCGGCAACGAAGGACTCCCATTGAGCTTTTGCCAGTTCGAGATGCTCTTTGGCTTCGTTTTTATTTCCTGTCTTGAGACAGGCAAATCCCGCGAGTCCACGAGAATGTGCCAGCGCTCGACGGTGCTTCGGTCTAGCTTCCTCGGATTGGCAGATTTTTTCGAGGACTCGAATCGATTCTCCCAGGGGAGCTCGGGAATCATCAAAATCACCGGCATCTCCCAGGAGTTCGGCAAGGTGAGCAAGCCGACCTGAGTAAGAGAAAAGCAGGTCATTCGGGGCTGCGGCTGGGTTCTTCCTAATGATAGGCTGAAGAATCGAGATCGCCTCCTGTTCGAGTTTGATCGCATTGTTCGGGTGCCCGCCATCTCGCTGGTTGCGGGCGAGTGTCCCGAAGACATTGGCCAGAGTGATCTGGTAGGCGGACTCGAATGGATTTGTCGCGACGACATCGCTCAGGACTTCAACTGCAGCTTTGAGTTTGTCGTGATCGTTTTTCAAAAAGCCGACGCGGGCAAGGCTGTTGCCGAGACCGAGATGGTGGGCATCGATCGCGGCATTCAGCTTGACTGCTTTTGCATAAAGATTGCTCGATTGCTCGTAGGCTTCGACAGCAGTTTCCCCGTCTCCCTGTGTCTCGAGGATTCGCGCCACCAACGAAAAGGACTTTGCGAGCGCACCCAGAATGCGATCATTCTCCGGATCCTGCTCCTGCAATTTCAAAAGACCCGCACCGATTGATCGAGCGCCATCGAGCGCTGCTTCCGGGCGGTTGATCGCCAGTTCGCACTCGACGATGGCGAGGGAATTTTCATGGATACTCAGAGCAGGTTCCTGAGAGTAAATATCGGAGACACTTCGGGTCTCGGCCCAGTATCGGGATGATTCCGTGTAGTAGTGACGTGCGATAGCGAACTTGGCATTCTTCAACGAAAGGTCGCCGAGACATTTTTTCGCGATCGCGAGATTGCGCACGAATTCGGCATTCGGCGAATCTGTGTCGTCTAGCAGGGCCATGTAGCGACGTTCGGTTTCGCCAAAGGAGGCGAGCGATTTCCCAAATTCACCGATCTCGCGGTAGATTCGTCCGAGATAAAAATAGGCATTTGCCGTGGAAACGATGAAATCGGGAGCATCGCCGTACACTTCAATGAGACGCTCATAATGTTTTCGCGCTTCATTTAACGAATCTGCACGCTGCTCTCGAAAGCCCGGCACGTCGGTGTCCCGATTCTCAAGCACAAGGCGGAAAAACTCGTCCCCATTTTCCTGAGTCTGTCGAACCAGTTGGCGTGCCAGCTTCGCTTCGCCGAGAAGGCGGCTGTTTGAATCGGCAATTTCGTTCAGCTCCGAGCGCATTTGCTCCGAGCTGCGTTGCTTCGCATCCAGTTGCTTCCGGTAGGCACTGGCCTGTTGCTCGATGCTTGCCTGTAGCTCCGCCTCGACCTCTGTCTTTGTCTCACTGAGTTCGCTTTTTGGCACAAAGAAAACCAGTGTCGATATGCCGAGAAAAACCAGGGCTGCGGCACAAACCCCCGTAGCGATCTGCCATTTCAGAGCAGGGTGGTGCTGGAAAAAAGAGGTAGTGCGATCCCGGACTGATTCGCCATTGGGGACGGCCGAGTCGGGAGGCAGAACTGGCTCTGACAAATCGGACGAACCGAGATCGGATGCCGGCTCCATTGCTGCTTCTGCAGGAACCGCCATAATTGGCTCGGGCGGGATGTCAGCCTTTGTTGTGGGAGTGGGATCATCGGCGACCGGCGCGGGTTTTACTGGTTTGGCCACAGGCTTAGCTTTGGGCTTCGATTTCTTTGCAGGCAACCTCGTTGTCACTGCGGGAGTTCGCAGTAGATCGGAAAGCTGGTCGACCACCGTGTCGATTGAGGCTGCTCTCCGTTCCGGGTCAAACCAGAGACAATTTTGAATAATCTCACGGAGTCGCTTCTCTTTTCGATCCGGCGTTTTGTCTGGCCACTCGACTGGTTTTTCCGCCTCCAGTTGATTGAGTAACGATTTTGTGAGCTCTGTCAATTCCCCGTATGAAATTGCCGGGGAAGAGCGGAAGACTTCGGGATTTTGAAGTAAATGCTGGCGGTGGCGATCCAGACGTGGGAGGTGCCCGGTCAGTATCTGAAACGCAATCACCCCGAAAGAGTAGACGTCCCAGAGAAGTCCAGTATCATCGGAGAAATCTCCCGTGCCCATCTGTTCCGGACTCATGTAAAAGAGCTGCTCGCCCCCTTCGAGGTATTGAAGGCCACCCATGAAGATCTGACCAAAGTCGCCGATCTTAATCTGGCGATCACCGTCATGACCATTGGTTACATAGATTCCGGAAGGACGAAGCCCTCCATGGAAGATTTCTTCGCGGTGAATTAACTGAATCGCTTGCGCCAGCTCTTCAATCAATTCACTGGCCTGTTCGCCCTGGAAGAACAGGCCAGTGAGATGCATCAACCTCTTGAGTGACGTTGACTGCCAGTTTCCGCTTTCTTTGCTTTTCCAGCCGTAAAAGGGAGTGGTGAAGTAGGTCGGGGAGTTCTCGTTGCCGATCTGGAGATGGCTCACCTCAATCGCCGACTCAGGTCTTTTGGTTCCGCCGTCGTCCACGACGGAATCGGTAGAGAATGGCTCGAGGAACTGGCGCGCAAAATCATCGTTTGTAGCCTGTGCCTTGAGAACTCGCACGAGACGCTTTCCCTCTTTGGTCCGGGAGACGAAACTCCAACCGAAAGGGTCGTCTTCTATGAGGGCCAAATACTCATGGCCGATGACTTCTGGAAGCCGCATAAGTGCCTTTGAAACGGTTTGCCGGGCAAAACCTTATGGAAAACTACCCGTTGAGATTCTCCTTTGCGATTCGTTCCCACTCGATGTCGATCTGATCCACAGTAATAGGAGGTTCGTCGGCCCGGTGAAACCAATAGCCTGAATTTCCAAAGTCTCCCTCAATGGCGTGAAGCAAACCGTGAATCCAAGAGCCCATTTTCGAGGGGATATCCTGAGCGATGTCGTGCGCAGCATCCCATTCGCCGACTTTGGTGAGCCAGAGTGATTGGAGCTCAGGAGAAAGTTCGTCAGGAGGGGATGAATCGGTCTCGATCGATCGCAGAAAATCGGCAAAAGTCATCGCTCACATCATAATTCCACTCAGTGACTTGCGCAATCGTGTAGTAAGGAAGTCCGAAATTCTTCTGAAATGACGAAAAAGTCCCGGAAATTACACGAAACGTATGGCAATTGGCGGGGTTTTCGTTTGAATAGCATTACACATGCCTTCTTTCACCTACACCGCCATCGATGTCGCCGGGAAACAAGTTTCCGGCAATCTTGTCGTGCGGAATAAATCCGAGGCCTATCGCGAGCTGGAGTCGAAGACGCTGACTCCTATCACGGTATTTCCGTCGGGAAAGGAGGTGCCGACTCGTGCATCGCGGAAGGCGGCTCAGGAGGCAGGTCCGGCAAAGCTGAAACGCCCGGAGTTGGTCCTCTTCACCGAGGAGCTTGCTGACCTGCTCGATGCCGGAATGCAGCTGGAGCGCGCTTTGAAGATTCTACATGATCGACAGGCGAACAAATCGATCAAAGCGGTGTCAGGCATACTGCGTGACGAAATTCGGGAAGGAGCGCGCTTTTCCAAGGCTCTCGCAAAGGCGTCGCCATCTTTCGATGAGCTATACCGAAGTCTCGTTGCGGCAGGGGAGGCCAGTGGATCGCTCCCCGAAATTTTGCGTCGTCTCGTGGTGAATCTGAAACAGCTCTTTGATCTGCAGCGTCGCACGATGGGCGCGATGATTTATCCGATCACGGTGATGCTCGCCTGTGTCGTATTGCTTTTTGTCTTCTCCACTGTCCTCATGCCGTCGCTCAGTGAGATGATGCAGAAAACGGGCCAGGACCTGCCCATGATCACCGACTTGCTTATCAAGTTCACGGATTTCATGGGTGCCTGGTGGTGGCTCATTCTGGGGATTCTCGTTGGATCGTTCGCTCTTTTCCGTCTTCATATCTCGACGGCCAAGGGGCGCGAATGGTGGGATGGTTACAAAATGAAAATTCCTGCCTTTGGGCCGGTGATCATGGGGCGGTTTTATGCGCAGTTCTGCCACACAATGTCGAACTTGATCAACAACGGGGTGCCACTTCTCAATAGCCTCAAGTTGATCGAGAGGGGAACTCCGAATCGATTTATCAAGCGACACCTCGAAACTGTCGTAGCCGATGTTGGGGAGGGTGCCAGCCTTGCGCGTTCGATGGAAAACACAGACTCCTTTCCCGAAGCGCTTGTGGATCGGGTCGCGATTGGCGAGCAGACTGGCGAACTCGGCAAGTCCTTTCAGAAAGCGGCAAAAAAGTATGATGACGATCTCGACATCCGAATCTCGCGATTGACGACTGTTGTTCCGACCGTCATGCTCGTTTTTGTCGCCATGATTGTCGGAGTGGTTGCCTATTGCATGATCACGACGATCTTCGGATCAATGGCCGGAATTCGCGGCCGATAACCATTTTCTCTCAAATAATATGAAACATCTACCTCGCAAACGTCACCGCGGCTCTTCCGGTTTCACACTCGTCGAGCTCGTCATTGTTATCACCATCATTGCAGTTCTCGCAGGGTCCGGGATTTATCTGGTCGTCGGCTTTGTCGACGATGCGAAATACCAGCGAGTCGATTCCGATCTAAAAGCGCTCGATCTCGCTTTGAAGAGCTACGAGAGAAACAATTACTTCAAGCCGCCAACGCAGGACCAGGGGCTGTCAGCATTGTACGAAAGACCTACGACCGATCCGCAGCCGGAACGCTGGCGGGCCTATCTCGATGAGCCGATGCTCGATCCATGGGGCAATGAATATCAGTATGCTTTTCCTGCGCAGAAGAGTTCGAAAAAATACGACCTCTATTCTCTAGGCGAGGATGGGGTGGAGAGCGATGACGATGTCGGGAACTGGTAAAGCGCGTGATTGGCAGGCGTCGGGTTTCACTCTCGTGGAACTCGTCATTGCTATCACCGTGCTCGCCATACTTGGTGGGCTTGCTGTTCCGGCTATCGACAGTGTTCAACGCGAGCGCCTTGCTCGTGAACCAGTAAATCAACTCTATCTCCTCGCGCGCGAGGTTCGGGTTCGCTCGATGAAAGAGCGTCGACCTTACCAGATCGTTTTCGATCGACAAGGCTTTCGCGCTTCCCGTTTTTTCCAGCCCTACGGGGGAAGTGAAGAGTTTGAAGCGCTCCGCACTGAACTGGAGCAGCGCGCCAGGGAACAGAAAATGATCGACGCTTCCCGCGCTCGTGGCATCGATCTGTCGACGGAGGAAGTGGACCTGCGGCAAATCGAGATCGAAGAGGGTCTCCAATATTTTAGAGAATACGAATGGTCCGATGACGTAGAATGCAGCCTGCGGTTCTGGGATGAAATGCAATGGGTAGGTCTCAGCAGTGGAGAGTTTCGTCGCTGGATTTTTCAGCCTTCTGGTATGTGTGAACCTCTCAGGATACGCATCGAGGCAGACGGAGCTTACTTTGAAATCGAGTTTCACCCACTGACGGCGGACATCAAATCAGAGCGTTCATGGGTGGAATGAAGAAGTCGGAAAACAATGCCGCTTATGCCCTGCTCGACGTCGTTCTGGCTGTCGCGCTTTTTGCTCTCGCTGCTACAGGATTGATTTCGGTTATGCAGGGAATTAACGAGACCTCCTCGAATTTTGCCTTCGACCGTGTCGTCCAGGACCGGCTGCTTTCCCTGCTCACCGAGACGAAGCGACTCGACATTGGAGCGATGACGTCACAGGCAGTAGATCCCGATCTGAATATCACTTTTCGCACCTACGTCGAGTCATACGAAATAGACAATGGCGAGGGCGCTGCGCTCACTGATCTGTATCTGCTAACCGCGGAGGCGCAGTTTGTTGATGAAGGAGGAGAACAAACCGAGCGTGTCATGCTGCTCATTCATCGGGAGGAACAATGAGATTGGATCGAAAGAATCGACCCTTTTGGGTCGGTGATCGAACCCTGTTGAATCGGGGGCCTGCCCCTGTTTGCCCAAGAGTGGCGACTTCACGAATTTCGGCTTTCTCGCTTTTTGAAATTGCGATAGCGATGGCCATTCTCAGCCTGATCACGGGGACGGTTTTGTCGATGCTGATGCAGGCCGGCGATTCAGCGGCGGAGATTCGTCACCTCGATCGGCGCGATGAAGAAATTAATCGATTCGTGGTGTTGTTGCGGGAAACCATTGAAGGACTTCCTCCCGACGCTTCCTTCTCAATGACGCCTGCGACAGAGACAGAGTCCGGTTTTGACGAACTTAAATTGGAGAACGCGGCATCCGGTTTTGTTTTTGGGGAAACTGTTGGGAGCACGGAGGAAGTTTACATTGCCCTGCGACCCTCTGTTGATTTGTCGAACGAGAGTGAGCCGACTTTCGATCTTGCGATCAGTCGTGATGATTTTGTACCCGACGATGACGGCTCGGGAATGGTTTTTAATGCGGGGAGCGATGACTTTCTTCAGCAGGATGACGAAGGTCGATACTGGCTGCCGCTTCTGTCTGGAGTGTCTTCCGC
>JAKMGR010000115.1 GCA_022424805.1 Verrucomicrobiales bacterium | reverse complement strand
GCTCAGGATAGTTTGGAGGAAGATTTATGAAATTGTTTATTGGTAACTTATCTTACGACACGACGGAACCTGAATTGAGAGCGCTCTTTGAACCCTATGAACCAATTCTCGAATTTGTCCGTCCGATTGATCGTGAGACGGGTAAGCCCCGCGGTTTTGCCTTTGTTACGTTGGCCGATGAGCAAAAGGGAAACGATGCGATCGAAGCACTCGATGGTGAATCCGTCGGAGGTCGCCAGCTACGCGTCAATGAAGCAGAAGATCGGGGCCATCGTCCCGCTGCTCCCCGTCGCTTCAATTCCGAAGCGGATGATATTACCGAAGGAAACGCAGATCGCGTTGATGATCGTCCTACCGGACAGGACGGAAAAAAGGTGACCTACAAGTCGATCTGACGATCCGACTGGGGAGTCTTTCAGCGGAAAGTGAACTACTCGCTTTCTGTTTTTGTGAGTTCAGCAAGTTTGCTGAAAACTTCTTCGGCTCCCGTGGCGAGAGCTGTCCCTTCCGTGTTGAGAAGCGTGTAAAACGGCGTCGCGTCGACCGTCCGATATTCCATTAGTTTACTTCGGCCTACATTCGTGGGCAGGACGGTGAGCCAGGGGAGGCCGGCGTCCTTTGCCCATTTGGATGCATCGCCTTCCCGATTGTCCCGCGAGATCTGAATCCATACGATCTCGGGATTGTCAGCAATTTTGGATTGGTATTTCTCCACCAACTGTGGAGCAGTCGCTTTGCAGGGGCTTCACCACGAAGCGGAGTAGTAGAGGAGAAAGTATTTTGGAGTCTTCTCCAGATCTGCTTTGCGATAGCGCTTTCCGTCGTGCCGGTGGAGTTTCGCCTTCGCCATCTTTCGCGTGAAGTCAGATTCCTTTGCCTGGGTGAGAGGAAGGAAAAAGAAAAGAGAAACCAGCAGCAGCGAATGCCACTCCCTCGTTCGAACAAGAACCTCCATGGCTAAGCTTAGGAGAAGCCAGCTGCATTCGCAAGAGACGTCGGAACATTCAATGGAGAGGAGGCAGGTAGGGCGGGGCGTCCCTGCCGAGCCGTCGATCGGGCAAGGGTGTTCCGAATTTTTCACAAAGGAATACGCAGAGAACACGAATGGAAAATAATGGCCTGCTGTCTCGCGAATGAACTCGAATTTTCCCAAACGAAAAAATCATGTGAAAGCATGAAGATTTGCTGAAACTCGATCTATTTTGTGTCCTTGTTAGGATCGTAAAATATCCGGATGTCGGCTTCTTTTGTCCCGAGTAGCTCCTGTGCCCGCTTGAGGGCGTTGCGTGTCGAAAGATTCGGATTGCGGGCGTTGTTGAGAAAGATATTTTCCCTCCCGACAACATCAACCGTTCCGGCATTTTTCAAAACACGATAAACCTCTTTGCTGGCACCGCTGATGATGACGTGTCGGTCGTGGGTATTGAGAAATTGCAAAAGCTCTTCCAGTGCCACGACGCTGGTTGCATCGAGGTGCCGAGCGTTTTTCATGCGCAGAATGATGACGCACAGGTCTTCATCGAGCGAGGTTTTCTGAATCTGTGTTCGGAATAGCTCTGCCGCGCCAAAAAAGAGATCGCCTTCGACGTGGACGATGGAGATGGCGGGGAGAGGGCGCTGGCGTTTTTCTCCTGCCTCCCGCAGCTCGCCTTCTTCTGAGAATTCGTATTCGGTCAGGTAAGGACGGCTCGCGGCTCGCAGATACAGCATGATGGAAATGCCAACCCCGAGAAAGATCGCGACATTCAGTGGCATGAGCAGCGCGGCTAGAAAAGTTGTAATGAGAACCGCTGCGTCAGATGGAGTGGAGTAGAGTGAGATTCGAATCTGGTGGCGATTAATGACAGAAGCCGCAATGCAGACGACGAGCGTGGCCAACACCGCTTTGGGCACATGGACCATGAGATTTCCAAGGAGCAGCAGGCCCACGATACAGAGCACTCCACTGATGATGCTGGAGAGCCGGGACATCGCGCCGCTGGAAAAATTCAGGGCGGATCGAGTCAGCGAGCCCGAAGCAGGCATCCCGCCCGTGACCGAGGAGGCGAGATTGGCGATGCCAACGCTGAGCATGTCCTGATTCACATCGGGTCGATCTCCGACCCGACTCGCGAGCGTCTTCGACATGACCGAATTTTCGAGAGAGGCAAGGAAGGCGATCGAGAACGCAATGCCGATAAGATGACTCACGTCCCAGAAAAAACCACGGGCGCTGATCTCGGGGAGGCGAGGTTTCAGATCCGAGATGGCGAATGCTTCGAATGTCTTCAGTTCCCATCCGGCGTGGCGATGAAGGAAGTAGTAGACCGTTGAAAAGAGGACGAGGGTGAGAGCGAAGACCGGTAATTTCCCAAATTTTCGGTTCAGGAAAAACCAGACAAGAAAAGTCGCTACAGAAATTACTATGGGTTGCCAACGGGCGTGAGGGATCTCGGCGAGAGTTCCCTGCAGGATCGTGAAGAATGTCTTGGGTCCCTGGTTTGCGATGGAATCCGCTGGCAGTTCGACGCCGAGGACGTGGCGCAGTTGGTTGGCGATGATGAGAATGGCAGCCCCGGTGATGTAGCCCACAACTACTGAGCGGCTCACATATTGCACCAGCTCTGCGACTCGGAAAAGTGCTCCAACGGTGAGGAGAAGCCCAATCATCAGCACAAGCAGGGGAAGATAAAAAAGTCGATCAGGAGCGGAGAAGGTGGCGAAGCTGGCAAACAGCATGAACGCCGTCGCGTTGGTCGGACCGAGAATAGTGTGGCGCGAACCGGCAAATATCGGCGCGATAATCGCGGCGACGGCTCCGGATACGATTCCGTATTGAATCGGCAGATCAGCGATGACCGCGTAGGCCATCCCTTGTGGAAAGGCGAGAAGCGCGACATTAATCCCGGACGCGGTATCAGATCGAAGGGAACTTCCGTTGTAGCCGCGAAAGCCTCTTCGAATTGGAAAAAATTCAATCGAGTTGTCGCCGACAAATTGCTTCATCTGAAGCAACAGGCGTCTCAATAGCCATCGCGCGCGTCTACTCATTCCAACTCACTGGGTGGCAATGTATGGGCCTTCTCTCGTGGATGACAAACGCTTATCTGGCTTTCCTGAGGTGCTTGGTCCGGTCCATGCCAAAAAGCTGGCTGATATCTTCGAGGACGAGATAGATGCAGGGTACCAGAATTAAAGTGATGAGCGTCGCAAAAAGAATTCCGAAACTGAGGGATACTGCCATGGGGATGAGGAACTTCGCCTGGATATCCGTTTCCAGAAGCATCGGGGTCAGTCCGGCAAAGGTGGTCATCGAAGTGAGTAGAATCGGCCGAAAGCGCGCCGCTCCAGCTTCCCAGGCTGCATTATGAAGGGATTGTCCATCTTTGACATGTCGGTTCACGTAGTCGACGAGAACGAGGCTATCGTTTACGACAACTCCCGCGAGAGCGACGATTCCGCACATGCTCATGATGCTGAGGGAAAAGCCCATTACCATGTGTCCGGCGACTGCACCGACAAGGCCGAATGGAATGACCGACATCACAATCATGGGCTGGATGTAAGAGCGCAGGGGGATAGCCATGAGCACGTACATGCCTAGCAAAGCGACTAACGCTTTCTGGCCCATCTCTTTTACCGATTGAGCTTGGTCCTTCTGCTCCCCTTCGAAAGAGTAGCTGATTCCGGGGTAACGTTCCGCGATTTCGACGAGGGCACCCTTGGGTAGTTCCTTGGTCGGCCGCAATCCTCGAAGAGTGCGGAAGTAATTCTTGATGTTCTTCTTCCACAAATCGGATTTGGACTCTGCCTCGGCACCTGAGATGAGGGCGCTGACGACCTCATTTGCGTTGGCTCCCTGGGTTTTGTCCACATCGGCAGTTACTTTCACGGCTCGCAACTGATCAGTCCGCTGGACACTGGCATAAGCTCGTCCGAGCGATGCGGTAGCGGCCTCGGGAAAGGGAACTTCGCTGCCATTCGGAAGTCGGATTTTCATGTTCTCAAGGTCTGCAATCGATTTGCGCTCTTCCTTCGGATAGCGGACGAAAACTTTGACTTCGTTCTTTCCTCGTTGGAGACGTTGAATCTCGTCTCCGTAGAATCCCTGGCGAACCTGACGAGCGACATCTTCCAATCGTAGCCCAAGAGCTTCCGCGCTGGGAAGAATCTCGAGCTTCAATTCGCGTTTGCCTTCGAGATTGGAATCGGAAATGTCGATAACGCCGGTAAACTCTTTGAGGGCGGACTTCAGGTCTTCCGT
>JAKMGR010000077.1 GCA_022424805.1 Verrucomicrobiales bacterium | reverse complement strand
GCTCGGGAATATGAATCGCGCCTTGGCAGGACACGCCGGAAATTTTCCCAAAAACGTTGTCGATGAGGTATCGCCAGTGGCAGAGCATATCCACAATGATGCCGCCGCCGTCTTCCTTGCGATAGTTCCAGCTCGGGCGCTGCGCTGGTTGATCCTCATCGTGGCCGGTGAAAACCCAGTAACCGAACTCTCCACGCACCGAGAGAATCTCTCCGAAGAATCCCTGATCGATCAGCATCTTCAATTTTCGGATTCCCGTGAGCCAGAGCTTGTCCTGAACCACCCCGTTTTTCACTCCTGCCTCACGACAGAGATCGGCGAGGCGAATTGCTTCCGAAGTTTCCACGGCAGTCGGCTTTTCGCAGTAGATCGCCTTTCCAGCTTTCACTGCCATCTCCACAAACCGAGCGCGGTGAAGAGTGGAGCTGGCGTCGAAAAAAATCTGGTTGGAATCGTCAGCGAGAGCGGCATCGAGATCCGTGGTCCATCGCTCGACGCCATGTTTTTCTGCGAGCGCTCGAAGCTTGTTTTCGCTACGTCCGGTCAGGATGGGCTCCACTTGAATGGCTTCGTCCGGAGACACTTGAATCCCGCCCTGATCTCGAATCGCGAGAATCGACCGGACAAGGTGCTGGTTGGTGCCCATGCGCCCAGTGACGCCGTTCATGATGATCCCAATGGTGTGAGTTTTCATAATGTAGCGGCTGCGCCGCGTAGGAGGTTAAAGAATTTAGGTATGGTTCAGATAAGCTTTTTTGATTTCTGTCAGGAATTCATCCTGGTCTCTGGCCCACCAGCGGTCGGAGAAAACTTCGACTTCATTGAAGCCAGTGAAGCCAGCCTTTTCGACCATTGCGCGAATTTCTTCCAAGGGGATGCAGCCTTCACCCATGAGTCCGCGATCATTCAAGAGATCGGTCGTGGGGGTCATCCAGTCACAGACGTGATAAGCGAAAAGGCGATTTTTTTCTCCAGTGATACGAATCTGTTCCGCGAGATCGGGATCCCACCAGATGTGATAGACATCAGCGGCGATGCCGACAAGAGGATGATCGAGCCGGTCGCAGACTTCGTTCGCGCTGGCCATCGTATTGATCGCGCTGCGGTCATCGGCATACATGGGATGCAGCGGCTCAATCGCGAGTCGGATATTGTAATCTTCCGCCAGGGGAAGGGCCGCAGCGATACCGTCGGCGATTTGTTTGCGTGATTCGTCAAGCGCTTGTCCGGGAACGGCGCCGCAGACAAGAACAATCATCGGGGCACCAAGCTCAGCGGCTTCGCGAATCGCGAGTCGGTTGTCTTCGATGGCATCCTCAAGCCCCTGCGAGGTCGCAGCAGGAAAGAATCCACCGCGACACAGAGAAACAATTTCCAGATCGCAAGCGCGGAGCTGATCACCCACTTCGCTGATCTTTCGCCCTTCGAGCCACTGACGCCAAACGGTGATGCCTCCGACACCCGCCTCGGCGTACTTGTCCATCGCTTCCTCCACCGACCACGGCTTCGTCGTGATCGTGTGCACGCAGAGTTTTGAGGTATCTGTCAGGGGTATCGCGCTCATGCGAGGGAGAAGTTTTTGATTCCCAATCTTTCCGCCACTCGAATGGGGCGACGCAGTGCTTCCGCCATCCGATCCGCTTCGTCGTCAGGGCGACGGTCGATGCAATTCGGATGAATCTCGCTGGATTCGATGATGCCAAGCAGCTTGAGAACGTGGGCGGTGCTGTGCTTGTAGGCGGCAGCGCTCCCGTTTTCGTCGAGTCGAAAGACCGCATCCTCAAGCGATTGAAAAGCTTCGAAAAGTTTGTAAACGCGCGTGTCGAGCGGTGTGGATCGCCACATTTGCTTCGCTGCACAAATGAGCGGGCAAGCCGACACGCCGGCCCCGATCAGCAGAGGCTGGCCGAGCTTGACCGCTGTCGCGATTCCAAAATCATCTCCACTATGGGGAGAAAACGGAAGGCCCAGATCCCGGCACATCGCGGCCCAGTAGAGGAAATGGGGTTCATCGAGTGTCGAGATTTTTCCTCCGGCAACTTTTTCGTGATTCGCCAGTTCGTGAAGCAACCACGGACTGAAAGGAGACGCCCAGGGAACGAAGGACGGTTCGAGCGCGTGAACAATCGCAGGAACAGTGACGTGTTCGAGAATTGAAAAATAGGCATCGCGGCGTGCTTCGGTCGGAAGCTCGTTAAGCAATTTTGACGTCATTAACATGACCTCGACCTTGTCGAACTGCTGCGCGGCTTCGAGATGTGGCAGATACCAATTCGGTCGAAAGGTGTCGCCCTCCGCGCCGACAGCAGTGGTTCCACAAATGATTTTTGGTTCGGGAAAGGCTGCTCGGAAACGACGGATCACCTCGCCGTAGAGGTCGAGGTCGAGATCAAAGATGTATCCCGTGTCGGCATTCAGAACGAAGGCCAGCTCCACATCGTATGCCTCACCGGCGGCAATCATCCAGCGGATGCTGCTTTCGAAACCATCCCAGTCAGGCTCGCCATTGCGGAAAGGAAGCAGGGTGGCAACACAAAGCCGGGCTTTGCTCTCGTGATCGACGAGCGCCTCCTCCGGCGTATGTGCCCAGACGGTCTCGCTCCAGGGCGTGTCGGGTTGGAGTTCTCTTGCTTCGGTGATCATGCCGGAAGATTACGTGACACGATGGAATCTGGGGAGAAGAAAAGCGATTGCATTCGCACAAAACCGATGTCGTTTTTGTCATGTCAAAGGAGTTGCAGTCCATCCTCCTGGAAGATTTCGAAATTACTGTTCCGGGATTTCGATTGAGGCGCCTCGCCTTGAATCAACATATGCCGCGTGTCGAAAAACTGAGCGAGCACGTTCACGATTGGTTCCAGGCACTTCTTTATCTGCGGGGATACGGAGTGCAGGATCTGGATGGGAGAGCCGTGCCCGTCCAGCGCGGAAGCTGGCTTGTGATTCCACCGGGATGCCGACACCGTTTTGTAAAGGAGCGAACGATCCGGCCTGTTTGTCTCGCGATCGATTTCGAGATGGAGGAGAGAAAATTCACGGGACGAAGGGAAGGGGCATTGTCAGCGGTCGAGTTGGGACGAATTGAGCACTTGTTGGTTTCCCTCAATGAGGAAGAGAGTCGTTCGAATCCGGGTCGACTGGCACTGTCGGCGTTGGTCTTGCAGATTGCTGCTTTGTTTGAATTGGCCTCGACTCGGGAAGAGTCACCCCTACCCGGACCCGTCGAGCAGTCCGTGCGAGAAGCGATACGTCGAATCGAATTCGAATGGTTGCGTCCCGGAGCAGTTGCTGATGAAATCGGTTTTTCACTCGATCATTTGAACCGGCTCTTGCGAGCCGAATGCAATCGCACGGTGGGAACGGAAATTTCGACAGCTCGTCTTGAGCGCGCCTCAAAACTTCTGCGAACGACCGAAAAGTCGATTGGCGAAATCGCTTCCGATGTTGGCATAGACGATCAAAATTATTTCGGAAGATGGTTTCGCAAAGCGACCGGGCAAACGCCGACACGCTGGCGTGAGGCGATGCGATCTGTATAAAGCAAACTACTCCACCAATCCCCGCACACGTAGCCAATCCGTCCCGCGATCGGTCCACGTTCCGATCACGGAGTCAGGACTGTCGCGCGTGCCGTAGCCGTGCCCGCCGCTCTGGTAGACGTGAAGCTCACCAGAGACTCCGTGCTTTTTCATTCCGAGATAAATCAGCGCCGCGCCGAGAGATGAGGAACGATCGTCGTCGGTATGAACGATAAATCCGGGTGGCATTTTCTCCGACGGAACAATCTCGGGCATGAGCTTTTCCGTCTTGTCATCGACGACGCGCCAGGGATAAACCAGCATGGAAAAATCGGGACGATGGCTCACCTCGTCGACCTCATCGATTACCTCGTAAAATGCCTTTTCCTGCGTCAGGTGAATCGCAGCGACCTGTCCCCCGGCGGAGAATCCGAGAAGACCGATTTTCGCAGGATCGAGCTTCCACTTTTCAGCATTTTTTCTCAGGTAGCGCAGTGCTCGCTGGGAATCTTGGAGAGGGCGAAGCCATTTCTTCTCGGTAATCTCTTCGTCCGCTCCCGTAGAAGTCCGGTAGCTGAGCACGAAGGCGCTGATGCCGAGGCTGTTCAACCAGGCTGCCGCCTCGGAACCTTCCTTGTCGGGAACGACTTTTCCGAAACCTCCCCCGGGAAGGATCAGCATGGCAGCACCATTCGCTTTTTTCTTGGGGGCTGGAAATGTTGCGAGGGTCGGAGAAGTGATATTCTCGACCCTAGTGATGACAGGGTTGTCTGCCTCACGAAAGGGGAGCGTGTCACCGGTGTGCTCTCGCGTTTCTCCCGGAGCGAGTCCGAGCCAGACGTTGAGCGTTTCCGCAGGCTCCGGAGCGGCGTTCGAGTGGACGAGAAAGGGAGAAAATGAGAAGAGGAGAGTGGTGAGCAGCGCCGTTTTCATGCCGGATGCTACACTGGCTTCGGGACGCGGGTAAATGGGTATTTGCGCTCCCTTGCTCCTGGCGGAAGCCGTGACGGCGAGACCGCTTACAGATTCCGATACACGTGCTGGAGGGTCAGCAGGGAATAGGCGGTCACGAG
>JAKMGR010000074.1 GCA_022424805.1 Verrucomicrobiales bacterium | reverse complement strand
ATGCCAAGGCAGTGAACAAGGCAACCAAGCGTCTCGCTTTCTCCAAGGCTCTCTCTGTGAAGATTGAGGCTGGCGATGTCTCAACTGTTTCCGGTTTTGATGTTTCCGACGGAAAAACGAAGTCCTTCGCGGCTGAAATCGCATCCCTCGCTGGAGATACCAAAAAGGTGCTCGTCATCGGGAATGATTTCTCCGAAGAGACCAAGCGTGCCGGACGCAATTTTCAGAATGCGCTTCTCATCTCTGCACACGAGGTGAATACGGAGCAGCTTCTTCACCACAATAAAATCTTCGTCGTCGAGGGCGCACTCGAAACCCTCGCCGCTCGCACAAGCAAGTAAACGCAGCATAGAAAAAGCACGATGAAAGATATTTTCCAAATTATCGATACCGTTCAGCTAAGCGAGAAGGCGACTCTCCTTTCGGAGGTCAACAATGAGTATGTGTTCAAGGTTGATCCGCGCGCTAACAAGCTGGAAATCAAGTATGCGGTAGAGAAGCTCTTCGGCAAAAAGGTCGTCGCAGTTCGCACCGCGAATTACCGAGGTAAGAAAAAGCGCGAGCGTCGTGCTGACTTCGGCCGCACCAAGAACTGGAAGAAAGCGTTTGTTCGTCTCGAAGACGGGGAAACGATCGAATTTGTTTAATTTTTTTTGAAACTCTGAACCAATCAGAAGCATGGGCCTGAAATCCTACAGACCAATCACTCCCTCGAACCGGTACAAGTTGCATCCGGACTTCTCCGAGATCACCAAGTCGACGCCTGAGAAAAGTCTCACTCGTCCGAAGAAGAGAACGGGAGGTCGCAACAACAACGGTCGCATTACCTGTCGCCATCGTGGTGGAGGGCATAAGCGCAAGTATCGTCTCATCGACTTCAAGCGTCTCCGTCATGACGAGACTGCGAAGGTCGTAGCAATCGAGTATGATCCAAACCGCACTGCTCGAATCGCTCTGATTGAGTATGGTGACGGACAGCGTTCCTATATTCTTGCTCCCCGTAAGCTGGAAGTTGGAGCCGAAGTCTCTGCTGGTGATAAGGCTCCTATCAAGCCCGGTTGCGCGCTTCCTCTCTCGAAGATTCCTACCGGAACAAGTATTCACAATGTGGAGTTGAAGCCGGGTCGCGGTGGTCAGATTGCCAGAAGCGCTGGCCAGTCCTGCATTCTTTCCAACCGGGAAGGCAACTACGCACTCGTTAAGCTTCCTTCTGGAGAGATTCGCAAGATTCACACAAAGTGTTACGCAACTGTCGGTATCGTTGGAAACCACGAGCACGAGCAGGTCGTCAGCGCGAAAGCGGGACGAACTCGCTGGAAAGGCATTCGCCCAACCGTTCGCGGTATGTGCATGAACCCTGTTGATCACCCGAACGGTGGTGGTGAAGGTAAATCAAAGTCCGGTGGTGGGCGCCAGCACTTGAAGAGCCCCTGGGGTCACGTCAAGGGACAGCGGACTCGCCAAAAGTATAAGGGCAGCGATAAATTCATCATCGAGCGTCGCAAGAGCAAGAAGAAGCGCGGCTGAGTCGCATAGGCTAATCCGAGCCGGTTAAACAATAATTTTTTACCTGATACTATATTATGGGTCGTTCACTCAAAAAAGGTCCGTTCGTCGATCAGAAGCTTCTGATTAAAATCGACGACATGAATGATAGCGGTCAAAAGCGCCCGATCAAAACCTGGTCGCGCCGCTCAATGATCACGCCGGACTTCGTCGGGCACACTTTTCTCGTTCATAACGGGAAAGAGTTCACCTCCGTCTTCGTGACGGAGAACATGGTCGGGCACAAGCTCGGAGAATTTTCACCGACACGTAAGTTCGGCGGTCACAGTGGCCACAACCCGAAGATTAAGGCGGGTTAAGCCGAATCAGGCTCGGCCTGATATGAGAACCACCCAGTCGGGTATCACCCATTAAACTCTCCATTCGATGACAACATTCCGGAACAGAACCTTTGCTGCGTGCTGCGCTCTTGCAGTCGCGTTTGCCGGGTTGTGTTCGGTTGTCGCGGTGGCGCAAGGCGCATCGAGCGTTCGCGAGCAGGAACTTAAGGCGGCCCTCTCTGTCTCCCAGAAGCAGATCGCAGAGCTTCGGGAGCAGCTCAATAGAGCAGAGATTCAGCGCAAAGATCTCGTTAATGCTCTTGCTGGTGCCGTGAAGAACAGTGAGCAGCAGGTTGCAGCATCCCGTGACATGCAACTAAAGCTTCAGGCTTTTGGCGTTGACCTCTTCACGATGGAGGAGGGCAGCCTCGAGCAGCGCCTCCTCAAGGCTGTCCGTGATCTCGACATCAGCCAGCAGGAGGTGGAGCGTCGCACGAAGCGGCTTCACGAAATCAGCGAATCCTTCCTCAAGTATGTCCAGGCCACGCCAGAGGCATCTGACGGTGATCGTAAAGCTGCGATGGCTTCTATTGATATGGCCGGCAAAGCTCTCAAAGATATCGCCGATAGCGAGCCAGCCGCCAATGTGTCCGATTCCCAGATTGTAAGTGTCGATCAGGAAATCGGACTTGTTGTTTTTGATGCCGGTCGCGAGGCCGGAGTTCGTGTCGGAACGCCGATTGCAGTGTTGCGCGGCGAGCGACCAATTTTCTCGGCAATGATCGTCGACGTGCGCGACGCCATTTCCGGAGCGGTTCTTCAGGACCGTCTCGCTGATGTAGAAAACGTTTCCGTGGGAGACGGCATCCAACTTCTCCCTAACCAACCCAATTTGTAAGACTTAAGTAGACCGAATATCATGGACGTGACTTCGACCTATAAATTTGCGCGTATCTCGGCCCGTAAGGCCCGGGACGTAGCTCGTGAAATCCAGGGCCTCCCTGTTTCCGACGCGCTTGATATCCTCAACTTCACTCCTCGCAAGGGCGCTGAGCTTTTCGCGAAGACAATGAAGGCGGCTCTCGCTGACGCGGAGAACAATTTTGAGCTTCCGCTCGACGGTCTCTTCGTCAAGAGCGCAGTTGTTGGTGAGGGTCCGACCTTCAAGCGTTTCAAGGCGCGTGCCCGCGGTTCCGCTTCCTCCATCCGAAAGCGCACCAGCCACATCACCGTTGTGCTCAGTGACGAAGTTGCTGAAGAGAAGCCAGCTGCCAAGCCGAAGGCTAAGAGAAAGGCAGCTCCAAAAGCTGAAAAGGCCGCTGCTCCCAAAGAGGAAAAGAAGGCTGAGTCCAAGAAAGAAAAGTCTGCTGCCAGCGAGGGCAGAGTTGACGAGAAGCTTGGAATGGTTTATGACTCCGCCCCCTCTGAAGTCGACGATTTGAAGGAGATCGGTGGTGTGGGTCCCAAACTTGAGGAGAAGCTCAACTCAATCGGGGTTTACAAGTACGAACAAATCGCGAACTGGAAGAAAGAGAATATCGAAGAATTCGACGAGCTCCTCTCTTTCAAAGGACGCATAGAGCGTGACGAGTGGGTCGCTAAGGCGAAAGAACTCTACAAAGAAAAGCGCGGTTAATACGTGCTGATAAAACGAATTTTAGATTCATAAC
>JAKMGR010000071.1 GCA_022424805.1 Verrucomicrobiales bacterium | reverse complement strand
AAAGTCAAGCGGCTCGAGCGGATCCGCATCGGGCAATTTACCGCTCCTGATCTGTCCACGGGTGACTTTCGACTTCTCTCACGCCGCGAGATTGAAGCAGCGACAACCAGCAAGCTTTAAGAATCACCGTTCCACCGCTAGTATATCCGCACGCTCCAGCTCTTCACCGGTTGGCGCGCAAGACGCAAGGCGGATAGCGAACGTGCATCAAGATCAGAAAAACCGAGGATGGTTTGCCCTTCAAAAGCAAAGGTCGGGCTATTCGTTACGAATGTCTTATTCTCAGGAAACGGTTCGGAGGCATTTGGCTTATCTGCTGCCACACTGATCTCGAGGCGGTATCCCAGCATCGATTCCAACGAGTCCAAGGTCCACTCGCGCCGATGCAGATAGCTACGCGGTATCCGTATCTCGAGAATACGTGCGCCCGATTCATCGGTTTTCAAAACTGAGGCGATCCCCTCTCCTGACAAGATCATATTGTAGCCATTACCAAAAGCGCCAATCGGAACTCGCTCGGTATAACCGGCGCCATCAGTCGCCTTGGTAAGGATCTCGATTGGCTTAACGGGACCGAAGGAGAGAACTTCATTCTCAGGACGGGCATCCAGATACAGCCGCGCACGGATCGCCGCTTCGTCTCCACGATCCGGAAGAGTAAGTCCGTCCATTCGAGCGATGACGTAGAGAGCTTTCTCATCAGCGTCGAATCGCACCTGCAAATCTTCAGCCAACCTTACCTTTGCCGTGCCATCTCCCGCCGGGGAACTGTTCACATAGTTGCCCCAGGAGTCCATTGCCATCTCTTCGCCAAGAACCATATCGCGAGTCGCTTCCAACTCGCGTGAAAAGCGGGTCACGACTCCATTGACTTCCAACTGAATCCATACATCACGCTGAAAGCGATCTGCATCCAGAGAAGCGAAATCAAACAGTGAGAAAACCGCTTTCGTTCCCAGTGGCGAGACGGAAAACGGCGTGGGTTGTCCGACTTTGTCTCCCAGGCCGACCTGGAAAGTTCCCGAAATGGCTTTGTCCGAGCCGTTTACCAGATCCCACTCGATCCGAATCCGGTCAGTCACATTCACAAACTGCCTCGACTTCCAGAGTGCGGTGACTGGACCGAGACGAAGAGGAAGCTCGACAACCTCCGTCCCGTAAACGTTCTCCAGCAAAAAGCTGAATCGAGAAAATTCGTCCGAGGCCTCCACAGGAAACAGCACATCCGACCCATCTCGCGCCTTCCCAACGATGGGGCGCCTGTAGCGAAAGGACAACTGGGTCGTTTGGTGCGCTGGAAGCGCAAATCGTTGCGGATCGCCTGCCGGTATCAAGGAACGGCCAACCGCCATCGCTCCGATGCTGCCTTCCTGATCCTCGTCGGTCTGATTTCTAACTGCCACTGTCACATCGATTAGGCCATCCTCGGCATAAGATGCGACACCGGCGAACGTAAATGGCGTGAGTTGAGGCCCATCTTTCAGTTCATCGAACATGGCCTCGCCCAGGTAGGCGGCAGCACGATCTGACGGATGTACGAGTTCTTTTCTGCGTAGCTCCGGACCATGATTGAAAAGTCGTGAAAGCCGATCCGAGACAATCTCCATAGCTGCTTTCGGATGAGTCGCCGGATCAACACCCCCGCCGAATTTGGCCATGAGCTGTCCCGTGTCGATAAACAGCACGCCATTGGCAACCGCGATCTCGCGCGCCGCCATGGAATACGGACGCACAATTCCCCACTCAATTGGCTCTACGCCCGAGTTAACCAGCCCTGGTCCAAGAATCACAATGTCAGTATTTTTCCTTCGCGCGATATCGATCATTTCCTGAAGAGCACGACGGTAGGTTCCGATCGCGACTCGATCAAAGGCATCATATATACCGTATTGAACAAGGATGAGATCCGGATTGTGGACCAAGGCGTCCGTCGTCATGTGACGGAGCCCATCCAGCGCTGTGCCATCGATCTCGCACAAATTTTCAAAGGTGATTTCGTCGCCAAGGTAGTCGGTAAGCTTGGCAGTCCCATTTTCTGGAGGATTCAGCAAATGCACACCACCGGGGTAAAAGAATTCCTTCGCAAGGTTTGTAAGAAATGATCCGACAAAAGAGTGAATCGGATTGTAGTTATCCCGAGCGTTCCCCGCCGGCCGATAACCACTCGTTACGCTGTCGCCGAGGAGAACCACGTGCATAGGATCACGCGCCTCCAACTTCTGGAAACTCCTTGGTAGATAGCGGTTAAAGCGGTCACGTTGCTCAAGCGTCAAGGGGTAAGCAGAAGCGGCTTCGCCACCCCAAAACAGCAACAGTCCCGTCGCGATGAACGCGGACACAAATCTCATAGTTCTTCTCTGCAAGAACTGTAACGGAAAATGGAGCAGTGTCGTTAGTAAAAGAGCCCGGAAATTCAGGGCTCATTCACAAATTTTATGGCAATTACGAAGTAGTTGAATTTCCTCGACACTTCTCGCGGAACTTGGCGACGCCTTCTTCCGGCAGGAAGTAGCCTGTCATCTGGAGCTTCGCGGGCTCTACCCCGATCTCTTCAAGATAGTGATAGTGAGCCAGAGCGTCGTCGTTCTCCAAGGCACCTAGCGTTGGATCGACATCCTCTCCGAGTTCGGTGAGTAGACTAACAAGCACACAACCAGTTATCTCGTTCTTGTCACGACTACCGAGGAACTTGAGGAATCCGCTTTGCACGGAGTCTTCCATCTCGTCCATTTCATTGGGGAGATAGATCGTCTCACCAACGACACCGGGCATCTTCAGCTCTCCACCAGTGGTGAAAAGAATATCATGATCGGTGCTGAACCGTTTGATCGCGGCATCGAGCCTGAAAACAGGTGGAAAACTGTAGTCTACCACCAGCGTGCCCGGCTTGAGCGAATCAATGTTGAGCACTCCAGGAAGATTGATCGAAGCAATCACGAGCGAAGCATCGTAGACCTCCGGTGGAAGAGCACCGCCGTTCTTCACGATGTCGACCTGTCCGCGGAATCTGGCATCGCGAACCTGATCACGAATGCGGCTCATCTGATCATCGGTCAGATATGGATCGCAGAGAATGAGATGCTTCGGATGCTCATGCAAGTCGAGCATGAGCCGGAGTGTTCCGAATCCAATGGATCCGAGCCCAACTATCGTAACGGTCTCGCCGGTAATATCACGCTTCGACTCGGCGAGGATTCCCTCTACAGACTTCACGATCGTAGCAGAACGAGTTGCGTCACCGGTGGTTATTGCCGGAAGGTTTTCGATTCCTTCAGCCCACGCCTCGATATCCTGACCGTGATTGGTCGTCGACGGGATCACTCCCGTGAGGGAGACATTCTTCGCACCCGCCGCTGCGGCCATCGTAAGCGCAGCCAGCGTCGGTGCTTTTACAGATTCAGGATTCTTGTAGAAGTCCGACTCGTAGCACGGAAGCATAATCACTCCAATCCGACCCTCGTCGAGATTGTAGGTGTTGCTCAGCATCGGCTTACCCTGGAAGAGACGCTCCGAAATTTCGTCACGTGCCATTCCGGAGAGGCTTGCTAGCACTTCGGGAATGTAGGTCAATGCCACCGCATCAAGCTCCGGCATTTCTTCTGGTGCTAGCTCCACGTCAATGTGGGCGAGATCCTCAAGTCCGATATCGGATCCGATTTCTGCATCTTCTTCGTCCGATGAATCCACCGGAGCGACGGAACTACCATCAAGATGAAGAGCGAGCTGCTCGATGCTGGAATGCGTCAGGAAGGTATCAACGCCAATGTCACGTTTGAACGCTTCGGAAACATCGACAACGATCCGCAGAGCGAGCAACGAATCACCACCCATTTCAAAGAAATTGTCGGTCACCCCAAGGTCTTCCGAGTCAAAGTTGCGGGAGAAAACATCCCAGAGCCTCTTCTCAGTCTCATTCCGTGGAGCAACGCGATCTTCGTCAGCCGCCGCACCAATGCGCGGCATCGGAAGCTGCTTGCGGTCAATTTTCTTATTCGGCGTTAGCGGAAACTCTTCCAGCGAACTGAAGTAGGCCGGGATGTAGCTGGCTGGCAGATGCTCAGCGAGCTGGTTCCGAATTTCGGACGCCTCTGGCGGCAGACCTTCAGCAATGAAGTATCCGACAAGACCTTCACCTGTCGGAAGGTCTTCGCGTTTGGTCACAACAGCTTGCTTGATGCCATCGATCGTTTCCATCTGGGTCTCGATATCACCGAGTTCCATGCGGACACCGCGAACTTTAACCTGAAAGTCGACACGTCCGAGACACTCGAGTTTGCCGTCACGATTCCATCGAGCGAGATCGCCAGTTCGGTAAATGCGCTTCTTGCCGACATCTGGAATATCGGTCTCCTGGAAAGCTTCTGCTGTCAGCTCTGGCTGATTGCGATATCCGCGTGCCAGTCCATCACCACCAATCCAGAGCTCTCCCGTAAACCCAGCCGGAACGGGCTGGTGGTTCGCGTCGAGAATGTATATCTCGGTATTGGCAATGGGGCGCCCGATCGAAATAGCCTCTTCGCTTTCCTCGATCTTCTCAACAGTCGACCAGACTGTCGTCTCTGTCGGACCGTAGAGGTTCCAGAGTTCGTCGGCGGAATTGACGAGCGTGTTGGCGAGAGTGCGATTGAGCGCCTCTCCACCACAGAAGATGCGAAGACCGCTGTTTCCTTCCCAACCACTGTCGAGCAGCATCTGCCAGGTTGCTGGTGTCGCCTGCATCACGCTAATGTCTTCCTCGTTGATGAGGTTGGCAAGACGGCGTCCATCTTTGACATCGTCGCGGCTCGCGATCACAACCTTGGCTCCGGCGAGCAGCGGAAGGAACATTTCGAGCAAAGAAATATCGAAAGAAAGAGTCGTCACCGCGAGGAGACGATCCTCATCGGTAAGGCCAGGCATTTTCTCCATCGAACGGAGGAAGTTGATCGCGGCCTTGTGAGAAATCTCAACACCTTTCGGAGTACCTGTCGAACCAGAAGTGTAAATAACGTAAGCCAGTGCATCGGAATCAAGTCCCGTCGGCTCTGGCGTTTTCGAGCTCCCTTCGATCGCATCGAGGTCGAGCGCTTTCCAACCTCCCTCAGGAAGAGAATCAGCAACACGCGCCGAATGCAAAAGAGCTTTCGGAGCGGCGTCTTCCAGCATCATGGCAAGACGTTGCGTCGGGAACTCCGGATCAAGCGGGATGTAAGCAGCGCCCGCCTTCATAGCTCCGAGAAGCGCGGCAATCATGCGCGGAGAACGATCAACGAGAATTCCGACATTATCCCCGGGCTTTACCCCTGCCTCGACGAGGTCGCGAGCGACCCCATTAGCGCGGCGGTTAAGCTGCCCATAAGTAACATGTTGGTCTTCGAAAATGATGGCCGTGTCTTCGTCTTTCTCGGATGCTACAGCAGCAACGAGTTCGTGGAGAAGTCCATCGTCCTCGTAGTCTGATTCGGTTGCGTTCGCGTCGACGAGGAGCTTTTTCTGCTCGCCCTCTTCGAGGAGCTTGATCTCCGAAATACGAGTATCAGAGTCAGCTGTGATCTCACTAAGAACCTGCTCGTAGAGCGAATTCAACTGAACGATAGTCTCTTCATCGAAAAGATCGCGGTTGTATTGCCAGCATCCGAAAAGCTGGCCACCGGCTTCTTCGAGAACGAGAGTGATCTCGAACTGCGCCTGGCGCGTTGTCAGATCGACGGTCTCCATCGAGATATCGCCGACATGGAAAGTGTGTCCGCCTTGTCCAATCAGGAAAACGGCGATCCCCTGCTCATCAATTCCCGGCACTTTCTCCATCGAGAAGCTGACTTGGAAAAGCGGTGAGCGGCCCGGGTCACGCACGACGTTGAGTCGATCAACCATGCGAGAGAGTGGATACTGCTGATTCTCCAATGCTCCATTTACACGCACACTGTTAGAAGCAAGAAACTCGGCGACCGTCGGATCATCTTCGATCGTTGATCGCATCGGCACCGGGTTAATGTAGTAACCAACCGTGCTGCGAAGCTCCTGCTGCGTCCGCCCTGCGAGAGGAACACCAACAACGATATCATCTTGCTGGCAGTAGCGATGCATGAGGATGTCGTAGGCAGAGAGGAGCGTCGTAAACATCGTGACGCTGTTTTCCTTGGCGAGTGCGTCGACTGCTTCGGTAATCTCTTCTCCCAGTTGGAAACCATGAGTGGCTCCATTGAAAGTCTGGACTGCTGGTCGCGGACGATCCGTTGGAAGATCAATTGCGCTTGGCGCTCCGGCGAGGTGCTCCTGCCAGAAATCAAACATGCGATCACCGGCAGCACTTTCGAGATGCGCTTTCTCCCAACGGACAAAGTCAGCGTAGGTAGCTTCGATCGGCTCGACCTGCGGGGTCCGCCCTGCCTTCGCGGAGAAGTAGTATTCGATAAGATCCTGAATCACCACAGCAACTGACCAGGCGTCGGAAACGATGTGGTGCATGCTGAGGAGGGCGACGTGTGCTTCATCCGCCGTGCGGAAAAGCTCAAGTCGGATCACGGGACCACGTTCGAGATTGAACGGACGTTCTGCGTGCTCACTGATCATCTGCTTGAGCCCCTCATCATCGAGGTGCGTGCAATCGTGCTCGCGGAAATCAATCGTGCGTCCTGTCTGAACTACCTGCATCGGCTCGCCGTCGCGGGTCGTGAACGTAACGTCGATGAGCGGGTGACGCTCAAAGAGCAACGCGAAGGCTTCTTTCATCGCGTCGATGTCGAGAAGCGGACGAAACTTGCCAGAAAATACAAGGTTGTAAGCCGAGGAGTCTGGTGCGAGTCGATGGAGGAACCAGAGAGCTTTCTGACCTTCCGAGAGAGGAAAGACTTCCGGCATTTCTCCCGTAGCCTCGAACTCGACGAGATCGGTCGCGTCGGCTCCTGTGGTAGAACCAACTGCTCCCCCGCCCGATTCGAGCAATTTCTCGAGAGTCGGAATAGAAAGGTCGCGAATATTTGGTCCATTGAGAACGGAACCCATTGGCATGGACATGCCGAGCT
>JAKMGR010000067.1 GCA_022424805.1 Verrucomicrobiales bacterium | reverse complement strand
GTATGTTGAAGCTGCATCACGACGTGTCACAATCTCATTGATGCCCGAAGTTTCCGCCTCTCAACTCTCTGCCTTACTCAACGAAGAAGCATGGCAATCCGCTTTCTCTTCAGGTGCGCTCCTTGCGGGAAAGAAGCTGGTTGGTGGGCGGCAGGTGAAAAACGTTCAGGCCGAAATTCTTGATGTTGGTGACGCCGAGATTTCCGGGGTGGTCACCGAAAAAAACGGAGAGGTCTTTTCTCCTGTCGTGATCGTCTGGGATGAGGGGCAGGGCCTGAATTTGGAGGGGGAATGTCCCTGCGGAGAGGGCGCCCATTGCCAGCATGCCGCTGCTGTGTTGATCTACCTCGCGAAAGGAAAAGGGGAGCGGCTTGCGCGTGCCTTCGGTGGCTCGCCCGAGGCGGAGACAATGACGACGGGGCAGACGCTCGTGGTTGAGGAAGACAAAGATTCCAGCGTAGCGGAAACTTCGGGTCCTTCTTTTCTGCTTCGAGTCGAGAGTCGTCCAGAAAGGGAGCGAATGGCGTGGCTGCCGGAAATTTACGCTTCGGCTTATGCTGTTTATGAGGGAAATCGAGTAGCCCTTTCTCCGGGTGGAAACTTGCCGCCCCTTGTCTTGCCGGATCGCAAAATTGCTCGGAATCGGGCCGCAGAAACGGAGGCTTTGAATTGTCTGTATGCGTTGAATTTTCTCCCCGGAGCGGAAGAGCCTCCGCAGTCGCTTCGAAAACTTGAACGTCCAGATTTCGAAGGCACTCTCTGGGCACCCGATAAGTCGGAGTGGCCTCATCCGGAGTTTTTCTGGAAACGGTTCCGGCACGAGGGTATTCCGGCTTTGGAGAGGCGAAACTGGGAAGTGAGATTTGCTCCCGATGTCGGGCACAAGCCGCTCGTGTTTCGAGCAGAGGGATGGCGCGCGGAAATTATAGAGGAAGGGAAAGGGTGGTTTCATCTTTCCGCCGGGTTTGAAATCGACGGAGAGGAATTTGAGCTGCAGCCCATTCTCGCAGCCTTGGTGAAGAATCGATTTCTCGAAGTGACGGAGGGAATGCCTTCGGGACAGGAATTCCTAATTTTCCTGCCTGACGGGCGCTCGCTTGCTCTTCCGGTAGGACGATTTCGGAGGCTTCTCGAAACGCTTGGTGAATTGATGGAGTTTAATTTTACCGATGGCCCGATTCGATTGAGTTCCATTGATGCGGCATTGCTCGCTTCAGAAGAGAATCCAGAACCGCTCGAGATCGTGGCGCCGCCGGAGGTGGAAAAGGTTGGAGAGCGATTGCTGCATTTCGAAAAAATCGAGCGAGTGGATGTGCCGCCAGGGATGCGAGCGACTTTGCGAGACTACCAACTTGACGGTTATTACTGGATGCAGTTCCTGCTGGAGACCGGGCTGCATGGGATTCTCGCGGACGATATGGGATTGGGAAAGACGCTGCAATCGATCACCCACATTCTCGCCGAGGTTGAATCGGGACGGAATCAGGACAGACCTTCCCTTGTCATTGCACCGACTAGCGTGGTCTTGAATTGGCAACGTGAGGTGGAGAAGTTTGCGCCCGATTTATCCGTGTTGGTGTTACAGGGTGGAGGGAGGAAAAAGCACTTCCGGGATATTCCACGACACGACATTGTTCTGAGTTCATACGCGCTTCTGCATCGGGATCTGGAGACCCTGACGCAATACGAATTCCATTTGTTGATTCTCGATGAGGCGCAGCACATCAAGAATCCGGGAGCTCAGGTGACGAAAGCGGCCTGTCAATTGAAAGCTGCTCATCGCTTGTGCTTGTCAGGCACGCCGATTGAAAACAATCTCGGCGAGCTCTGGAGCCTGATGTATTTCCTGATGCCTGGCTTGCTGGGTTCCCGTGATTCGTTTCGTGGAACATATCAGACTCCAATTGAGAAGGGCGAAAGCGAAACAAAGCGCAAAGCACTAGCCGACCGGATCGGTCCTTTGATCTTGCGGCGCACGAAGCACGAGGTGGCCAAGGAGTTACCTCCGAAAACGGAAATCCTTCACCAGATTGAAATGAGCGAGGCGCAGAAGGATCTCTATGAAACGGTTCGGTCAACGATGGACAAGCACGTGAGACAGGCTCTCGCGATTCGAGGGCAGGAAGCGCAAATTGTCTTTCTCGACGCTCTTCTGAAATTGCGCCAGATCTGTTGTCATCCGGCTTTGCTGGAGGAGCGACACCGCGAGATCGAGTCGGCGAAGTTTGTCCATTTAGTGGATTTGTTAGAAACTCTCCGGGAAGAGGGGCATCGAGTATTGGTGTTTTCCCAGTTCACTTCGATGCTCGCTCTGATCGAGAAATATCTCGCTGAAAATGAATACACCTGGCTGAAGCTGACCGGTGCGACCAAAGACCGTCAGGATTTGGTGGAGCGTTTTCAGGGTGGAGAAGGGGAGGTGTTTTTGATTTCCCTCAAGGCAGGGGGAACCGGGCTAACACTAACCGGCGCCGACAACGTGATTCACTACGATCCGTGGTGGAACCCAGCTG
>JAKMGR010000064.1 GCA_022424805.1 Verrucomicrobiales bacterium | reverse complement strand
GATCCATCTGATCTGTCGCTCCCAGATAGCCGTCCATAGATGGCGCATCTCACGATCCACAAAAACATCGAAATGGTGGAGAAAACAATACCGCCCTTGGCACTCTTTTCACGTTTTGTGGGGTCCGTGTATTGGAGTCCCTGCCACTCCATTGTGATTCCTTCGTGAAGCGGAGCTTCTCCTTCCTGAAGTCCTTTGACGAACTGATCCTTGTGTTGCGGCAGCACCCACTTGTCGCCATTGGGGCAATAGATCCGTCTTCTGATGAACCTCCCCGGGGACGGCGCTGCGAGCCATGTCACCGCTAAAATCACACTGGTCAAACCTCGTCCATTCTGCCATTCAGTCTCTCCAGACAAGCTTATTGTCCGAAATCGAACCTGAGCGAGAAAGCTCCAGAAGTTAATCTTGAGAAACCGGTCCTTCCCGATTTCCCGAAACCGCATATTACCACTCTTCCATGCCAAGAGGTTTCGACAGGAACCCATTCAGGTCGAGCAAAAAGTAGGACTCAACCCTGTCTGGTCAGGGATGCAACAAGGTTGGCTGCCAGAGATAACAGGGTTGAGGCACGTTGAAGTTGCCCCTTGGCAAAAGGCTTGCCTCACAAATCCACTATCTCCCCCGGCTGTGGGATCACGATTTGGCTTTTGGGCAACCTCGTTCGCAGTTCCTCCTGGAACCAGGCTCTCGCTGGCTCATCGCCGTGAACAAGAATAACGGTTTCTGGATCGCGGCTTACGGCGTAGTCGGCAATTTGCTCGCGTGGGGAATGACCGCTGAAATCGAAGCGACCGACCTGGCATTGAATCGGAGTTTCGTGTGCATGGCCCTGGCTCAACTGAACCCGGCCACCCTGTCCCGCAGCAAGGATTTTGCCTCCGGGTGTCTCACTGTCGGCGTAGCCGACGAAAAGCAGGGCGTGATCAGGTTCCGAGAGAATGCGCCTTGCGAAGCGATTCGAAACGGTGTGCTCCGACATCATTCCGCTGGAGAGAGCATAGATTCGGCCCCGGTGAAACTCCGGTTCGCGATGTCCGCGCGGAAGAATTTCGAGATCTTCAAAGTCTTTGAGGATTTCGAAGTGACGATGGTCTCGGGTTTCGACGTCGGCAAAGCGATCCGCGATGCTCGACATGCGTGTGCTGAGCCCGCCGATGTGGACGGGAACGTGGGGGATCACGCCTTCGTACCTTAGCTCGTGGAGCATGAAGAGAAGTTCCTGCGTCTTTCCGAAAGCAAAAACAGGAATGAGCACAGCTCCGTTGTTGGCGATGGTGTGCGCAATTGTTTCGCCGAGTCTGCGTTTCTCTGCTTCGCGGGTGTAGCCTGGCTCGCGGGGGTGTCCGCCGCGAGTGGTTTCAATGATGAGGGTGTCGACCTTGTCTTCTGGAAACTCCGCAGCGCGGGTCATGGTCTGATTCTCGAAATGCACATCGCCAGTGTAGAAAATCTTCTTTCCACGCCATTCCATCTGGATCCCCACGGCGCCAAGGACGTGGCCTGCGGGAAAGAACTCACATTCGACGCGGTCGGTGTGGCCTATCGAGAATACTTCGCCCGGTTCGCGAGTGAACCAGAGCCGCTCGAATTCGTCGATTTTGCTATGGGTGTAAAGAGGGTAGGCCGGTTCATTGAGTTCCCGCTTCTGGGACTTCATGACATTCACTGAATTGTGAAGGAGGGCAGAACCGCTTTCTTTGGTTGGTTCCGTCATCGCAACGGCCGCGGTGATCTGTTGCCGCATCAGGACAGGCAATCCGCCGATGTGGTCAAGGTGCGGATGGCTCACAAAAATTGCATCGACGGAACCGGGTTCAACTTTTTCAAAGAGCGGCAGAGTATCCGTGCCCGTATGTTTCGGGTGCGTTCCGGCATCGAGAACGACGCGGGTCTCACCAAAGTCGAGAAGATACGAGTTTGCCCCGATGTCGGGAAAACGCGCGAGGTTTTGAAAGCGAATCATCACAATGAGAGCCGTCGAAGCTGGTGCACGATTCTATTCCCCGCCACGTTTCTTTTTTTCTCGGGCTTCGAGAAAAAATGTCTTCAGCAACGTCTTGGAATCTTCCTCGAGCACGCCTTGTGTTACTTCGCTGAAATGATTCAGGGTTGGTTGCTGGAGTAAATTGATGAAGCCACCTGCCGCTCCACCTTTTTCATCGGCGCATCCGAAAATGACCCGACGAATACGGCAATGTACGATCGCTCCAGCGCACATGGGGCAGGGCTCCTTGGTCACGTAGAGATCACAGTCGGTGAGCCGCCAGTCGTCGAGCGCTTCTTCGGCCTGCGTCAGCGCGAGCATTTCGGCGTGTGCCGTAGCGTCTCGTAGCGTTTCGACCTGGTTATGGGACCGAGCGAGGATGGAGCCGTCGCGAACGATGACGGCCCCTACGGGAACTTCTTCGGCAAGGTAGGCCTTTTGCGCCTGTCGCATTGCCTGACCCATAAAGAAGGTATCGCTGGCGAGATCGATGATGGGCGTTTCCTCTGCGTTTTCTTTCTCACCTTCGGGAAGGTCGTCTGAAATTTCCTGAACCATGCTGTTATTTTGAAACTTTTCCGGATGCCACGTTGCGGATCGCCGGAAGCGTATAGATAATGCGGTTGAAATGAGTGACTGCAACACACGAATCATTGCGCCGTCTGTTCTTGCTTCCGATTGGGGGCAGGTTGGTGCGGAGGTGAAACGAGCTGACGAAGCTGGTGCCGACTGGATCCACCTGGATGTGATGGATGGTCACTTCGTAGAAAACATTTCCTTTGGTCCACAGTTTGTCTCTGCGGTACGCCCTCATACCGAACTCACGCTGGATGTGCATTTGATGATCACGCACCCGAACAAGTATTTGGAAGAATTTGTCAAAGCCGGGTCTGATCGGATCACCGTGCATGTTGAATCGGACCATGACGTCTCCGCTACGCTCGCGTCGATTGGCGAGGCGGGTTGTGGAAGAGGGTTGGCTCTGAATCCGGCTACACCATTTGAAGAAGTTCTACCGTTCCTCGATCAAATCGATCTGCTTCTCGTCATGACAGTCGTGCCCGGATTTGGCGGACAGTCTTTTATGGAGGAGGAAACAATGCCCAAGGTCGCCGCAGCGAGCGCGTATCGCGACGAGCATGGCCTCGAATATCACATTGAAGTCGATGGCGGTATTGATGCGGAAACGGTTCACATCGCTGGAAAACATGGCTCTAATGTCATGGTTGCCGGGACAGCTCTTTACGGGAAAGACGATATGGCGGGAGCGATTCAGCAGATGCGTGAATAGAACGGAAGCATGCCCGACGAAGTTTACAGCGTTTCCGATATCACGGCGGACATCCGTGGCAGCTTGGAAGATCAGTTCTCTGGCATCTGGGTCGAGGGCGAGATCAGCAATCATAGACTGCCGGCATCCGGGCATCACTATTTCACGCTGAAGGATTCCTTTGCCCAGTTGAGTTGCGTTCTCTTTCGCGGGGCGGCTGCAAAACTGCCGATGACCCTGAAGGATGGAATGCAGGTCCAGATTCGGGGCAATATCTCCGTCTACGAAGCGCGGGGGCAATACCAGCTGATCGCGCAAACGGTGCAGGCCAAAGGGGCAGGAGATCTCCAGGCGAAATTCGAGGAACTCAAACGTAAACTGGAAGCAGAAGGTCTTTTTGATTCGGAAAAGAAAAAACCACTGCCGCCTTTTCCCAAAACGATTGGGATCGTCACTTCTCCTACCGGCGCTGCGATTCGGGATATGGTGAATGTTTTTGCCCGAAGAGCGCCATGGGTGAAATTGCTTATTCATCCAGCGCGGGTTCAGGGCGATGAAGCAGCTGGAGAAATAGTTGAAGGCATCCATGTGCTGGAAAAAGCGGAAGGATTTTCACGACCAGATTTGATTATCGTCGCGCGCGGCGGAGGCAGTATCGAAGACCTCTGGTCGTTCAATGAAGAAATCGTGGCTCGGGCAATTGCCGATTGTTCCATTCCGGTGATGTCAGGCGTCGGTCACGAGATTGATTTCACGATGGCCGACTTTGTGGCCGATAGACGCGAGCCGACTCCCAGTGCTGCTGCAGAGAATGCGACGCCGGATGGAACGGCATTGCATCGGCATTTGAGCGTGATTTCTGACGCCTTGGATTCGCGGACGGTTAATGCTTTCGGGCGATTGAAGAAAGAGGTTCTGTCGCTCAAGCGAGAGCTGGACGCCCATCAGCCGCGTCGTCGCATTCAATCCCGAATTCAGACACTTGATTTTCTCGGTGAGAAACTCGATCACATTCTCGACGTCCGTCTTTCATCCGCAAAAGCAGATCTTCAATCGGTTGGTCGTGCCTGGTCTGCGATCCGGCCAGAGCGTGTCAGTTCCCTGGGACGGGAACGACTTCAGCTCGTGAATTGCAGACTCGAGGAGGTCACGCCTTCTCGAATCCGAGATGGGAGACAGAATATTGAGGCGTTGGGAGCAATGCTGCAGTCGCTGAGCCCCGATGCCACCGTAAAACGTGGCTTCTCGCTAACACTGGATTCCGATGGAAATCCGATCACAAAAATCAGTGAGGTGAAAAAGGGCGATCATATCACGACAAAGCTATCCGACGGGTCGATTGAAAGCACGGTCGACTGACAGGTCGCGATGCGCTGAAATATCTGGAATTGCCGTAAACGCGGTTCACAATCTTCCCGTTTCAGGGTTGAGCTATTCAGCCGATTGGGGTATCACAACC
>JAKMGR010000018.1 GCA_022424805.1 Verrucomicrobiales bacterium | reverse complement strand
TCCGTAAGTAGATCGGGAAACTGGCAGAGAATTCGGCCGGAGAGAGAAATGTCCCGTGTTTCTACTTCGACGCCACTGGACTTGGTGAATGCCCGGATCACTGGCAGCAATGAATAGGTGGCGAGGGCAGGAGCTTCGTCGGTTTTTGTGTAAATGATGGAGGCCATGTCGTGAAAAATTGTGGTAGAAAATCGGGAATGGTATTTCTCGCGCCACCTAAGCCCATGCGTGGGTAAAATCAACCGTTGGGGGTGGCGGGAATACCGAATCTCGAACAAGGAAATTTGAATGTAGAAGTCTGGTCTCGGTAGCCCTTCATGATTCGAAATTCCTTGTTCGAGATTCGATATTCAATCAATGGGGATTCAGGTGTTTTACTCACCAGTTGCCATTGCCATCATCGGTCGCAGACCGCTTGCGATCTCACGAAGGGGCGTTACCGTCCCCGCGCTATGACCTCACGCGAAATCCGGCAGTCCTTTCTCGATTTTTTCGAAGAAAAACGGCACAGCATCGTACCGTCTGCCAGCCTCATGCCAACTTCTCCGAACCTGCTTTTCACCAATGCAGGCATGAATCAGTTCATCCCGTATTTTCTCGGGACGGAGGCGGCACCTTACGATCCGCCGCGAGCTGCGGATACCCAAAAGTGCATTCGTGCTGGGGGAAAGCACAACGACCTCGAGGATGTTGGCTACGACACCTACCACCACACGATGTTCGAGATGCTCGGGAATTGGAGTTTCGGGAACTACTTCAAAAAAGAGGCAATTGCCTGGGCCTGGGAGCTTTTAACTCAGCGATGGAAGATTCCGCCAGAGAGGCTGTATGCCACTGTCTATATGCCGGGCGAGGGAGATCCTGCCGAGTTTGATCAGGAGGCACATGGCTTCTGGGAAGAAATTTTCACTGCCGCCGGTCTTGATCCGAAGATCCATATCGTAAACGGCGATAAAACAGATAACTTCTGGATGATGGGTGACACCGGCCCATGCGGTCCGTGCTCGGAGTTGCATATCGACCTGACGCCGAAGGGCGACACCAAGGGGAGTCTCGTCAATGCGGATGACCCACGCTGCATTGAAATATGGAACCTCGTTTTCATTCAGTTCAACGCGAATGAGGATGGCAGCTTTCGTCCGCTTCCGGCTACACACGTCGACACCGGAATGGGCTTCGAGCGTGTCTGCTCCATTGTGCAGTGCACGGACAGTTTTACTGATTTTTCCCGGCTGGCATCCAACTACGATACCGATGTATTTTCTCCAATTTTTGACCAGCTGTCGGAAATGTCGGGTAAGAAATACACATCGAGTGTGCCCGAGGGAGGTGCTCGCAGCGGATTGTCTGAGCAGGAGCAAGTTGACATCGCCTTTCGCGTGATTGGTGATCACATTCGAACGGTCAGCTTTTCCATCGCCGATGGTATCGAGCCAGGTAACGCTGGTCGCAATTATGTAATTCGGAATATCCTCCGGCGTGCAGTTCGCTTTGGGCGTGTGTTAGGGTTTGATGCGGAAAATCCGTTTCTTCACCAACTCGTGCCTGTTCTGGTTGAGGAGATGGGCGATGTGTTCGCCGAGCTGAAATCACGACAGGACAAAATCGCGGAAACGCTTCGTGCCGAGGAGGAGCAATTCAATCGCACCCTCGACCGCGGTCTCAAGCTCTTCGACGGAGCCGCCGATGCGGTGGAAAGTGGTGAGCAGTTCCCAGCTGCCACCGTCGTGAAGCTCTGGGAGACTTATGGATTTCCTACAGACTTGACAGCACTTCTCCTCGATGAGCGAGGGCTGAAAACGGACCCTGACGCGGTGGAGGAGCTCGTTGCTGCTCATAAGGGGACTGGCTCCGAGGGCCAGACTTCGCAAGTTGTTGAAGCCGTCGATATCGAAACAGATGTGGTCACAGAGTTTGTTGGATTCGAAACAGATGAAACCTCAGCCTCCGTTGTCGAGTGGATTGAAAACGATAACGGCATCTTTGCTGTAGTTGACCGCAGTCCTTTCTATATCGAAAAAGGCGGCCAGCTTGGGGATTTTGGAACCGTGAGCCTGGGCGAGGAAGAAATCGCCGTCACCAAAGTGCTCGGGGTCGGCGAGGCCACCTTGCTGCAGGTAGCGGCAAAGCCGGATGGCAATTCCAGTGAGGTCGTTCTCCGCATTGACGCTGATCGCCGCCGCGAAATCGAAAAGCACCACACCGCGACTCACCTCTTTCACTGGGCGCTTCACCAGGTCGTCAGTCCTGACGCCACGCAGCAAGGTTCGCTCGTCGCGCCAGATCGACTGCGTTTTGATTTCAATTCCAAGGCCCTCAATGACGACCAGATCTCGCGCATTGAATCCGAGGTCAACGGCTGCGTCACCTCCGACGATCCCGTTTCCGTTTCGGAAGTCCCGCAATCTGAGATCAAAGACAATCGGGATATCATGCAGTTCTTTGGCGATAAGTACGGAGACAAAGTTCGTGTCGTACAGATCGGCGGGAAAGAGGGAGCCTTCGACGGTTACTCGATGGAGCTTTGTGGCGGAACTCACACCAAGTCGACGGGAGCGATCGGATTTTTCAAAGTGAAAAGCGAAGGAGCCGTCGCTGCCGGGATTCGTCGCGTCGAGGCCGTTTGTGGAAACGCCGCAGGCGAACTGATCCACGACCAGACAGATGCGGTTATGGTTGAGTTAGGAGAAGCCAATATCAAGCTCAATGCTGCTAATGAAAAACTCCAGAAGCTCGATAAAGAAGCTGTCTCTGTTGAAGCGCCCGGCAATCTCGCCGAGCAAATTCAAGAAGCGCTAAAAATGGGAGAGTTCGCATCCGCGAATGCTCTGCACAAGCAATTCGAAGCGCACCGAGATGCCGTTAAAGCTGCTGCAGTGAAGGCCGACAAAGCCGTGAAAAAAGCATCTTCAGGTGCCGCCGCGCAGATCGCTTCGCAGTGGTATGACGAAACACTGGCTGAATTCGACGGGGAAAATTATGCGGGTCTACTGCCGGGAGATTCTCCAGCTCTCTTGCACGAAGCAATGAACGTAGTCAAAGCGCGTCAATTTTCAGGGGCCGTCGCCCTTGGTGTCGTTGCAGATGGGACGCTGCATTTTGGAGCCGTGGTTTCACCTGATGCGACCGACAGGGTTCGCGCAGGCGATATCGTCCGCGAAGCCCTCGCCGTTGCAGATGGAAAAGGCGGAGGGAAACCGGAAATGGCCCGTGGTGCTGCTCCCAACATTGGAGGGCAGGCTGATGCTGTGATTGCGAAAGCGACGGAGATGATGGTTTGAAGGTCCAGCGAACTGGGTAGGAAGATTGATGCAAAAGACCGGCGATTTCAGTCGCTGAAGGTGGTATTGTGTTTTGTCAGCTTCTCGCCTTTCGAGACAAACACGGCAAGAGCAGCGAGCTTCGCCTCGTGACGTTGCGTCATTTCATGCGTCTGCTTCTCTGTGGAAATTGCTCCGGCTTCCTCACGGATGCAGTAGCGCCCGAATAATTCTACCTCCGCGACTCAGATACATCACGGTCGCTTTGTCTTCCGGCAGGGAGCCCAAGGCATCGTAAAAGGTCTGCACGTCGGTGACCGGGTCCTGATTGATGCGGTGGATCAGGTCGCCGGGCCGGAATTGCTGAGCAGCCTGAGAGTCGGCTTTTACGTCGGTGATGATAATGGCGGCGTTGCTCTCTTCGAGGCCGAGCGCCATGCGCTGCTGCGGTGTGAGATCCCCAACCACAATTCCAAGAGCATCGGCGATGGACTGACCGTTCGCTGAAATGTCGGATCGCAGTTGTAGCGTGTTGGTGTCGCTCTTGGCGATGACTTCAACAGCTGTCTCGAGGGTTTTCCCTTTTCGAATGATGGTCACGGTAGTGGGTTCGCCGGCTTTTCGGGAGCGGATTCGGGCGAGAGCATCCTCAGCCCGGGTGACTTCTTTGTCGGCGATTTTTACGATGACATCTGCGGGCTTCAGGCCCGCTGCTTCGGCAGGGGATCCTTCGACGACGTTGGTGATAACGGCACCACGAGTGCTTTTCAGTCCAAGCGCGAGAGCGATGTTGCGA
>JAKMGR010000017.1 GCA_022424805.1 Verrucomicrobiales bacterium | reverse complement strand
GAATATCACTGTCCTCTTCCGCCTGTTTTGAAAAAAGAGTCGAGAACCCTGCGTCGCTGTCAAAGGGGGTCAAATCCACAGGTGATTCCGCGTTTGTTGCCGGCTGTGGGTCGGGCATGTCTGCAAGCGCATTAAAATCGGCAAACGGGTTATTTCCCGCTCCGAAATTATCGGCTCCGGAACCCGCATCGCCACCACTGCCCCCTTCGGACACACAAAGCCCGACCAGATCGCCGGGACCTTCATCCTGATCTTTTGCTGCGGACTCATCATAGCCCTCCGGCAAGGTGACTTCTACGGCCTGCCCACTAGGCATAATGTTTTCAAATTCTGCGAAAGGATTGGATTCGCCCTGTTCCGGCGCACCAAAAGCAGTCTGGGACGGCGCCTGTGTCGGTGTGTCTTGCGCGGCTGCGGCTGGAGCCGAAGATTGTGCCGGGAAATTCTCAGTCGCGACAGAGGAATTAGAGTCAGGGGACCAGAATGGATTGTCCGCATCAGCGCAGGCAGGAGTTGCATCCATCGCAGGACAGGTGGGCGCAGAAAAGGCTCCCACAGCCCCTCCAGGAATTCCGCCACCACTTGGTTGAGTTGGCTGCAGATCCTCCAGCTTCACCGGCAGGGTAACCTTGGAATCATTCAGTGGAGTTATCTCTGCAGCGAAAAGTTCAGGAACCACACGGTAGATGGTAGAAAGCGAAACATCACTGCTACCGTTCGGCGGCACAGGGATTGCGACCAGCTTTTCCATTGGGATTCCACTTTCCGCTGATATCGCTGGTGGAATGAAAGGGAGTAGCTCGCTCACCTGAAAAGTACGAAAACTTCCCTGCGCGCCTGCATTCGCTGGATCGGTCGCGCCTCCTTCTCCCATCCTGGCGGATTGACCGTCGGGAGCATTTCTGGCTCCAGCTGCATCGGGATCTCCGCCTTGAGCGCCCAGCCCAAAGGGGTCCGCTCCGGGAGCGGCGGCCCCGGGAACTCCATCCTCTTCGGAGAAAAGATTTCGGAATGTAAATGACATGGGAGTCAGTGGTGAGTGGTTGCAGAATACCCCATGACTCTCTCGGAACGAGACTTTCCTAGAAAAGGCCTAGGCCTATGGGAATTTTAGCAAATTCAGATTAGAGTGGTTATATTAAGTTATCAAGAAGTTTTTACTGTTAACATATATTAAGCAAAATTGCAGCCAAAGCAGTATCCATCGCTCTGGGCCAAGTGCCCTGGATCGGCAAAGGAATTCGCTCGCCTCAGAAATTAGAGCGCGAGGCACAACATCCCAACGAGGACGCCGTTATTAATCGCGTGTGCGACCATGGGCGCGATCAGCGAGTCTCTCCACTCCCGCAGTATCGAAAATCCGACACCAATCGCCGTCAGTGCCGGAATCGCCATCCAGCCCTGTGGATGCAGCGACGCAAAAATCACACCTGTTAAAATAGCAGAGAAAAGAAACCGGTGTTTTCCACGCAAGTATCGATGCAATGCACCACGAAAGAAAAGCTCTTCAAAGAGCGGAGCGAAACCAGACGCGAGCAGTAAGCATAACAATCGCTCGACCATTCCGCCTTCGTAGATCCATCCCACGATTGGATGCGTCATCGGCCCGGAAGGTGGCTCCTTCGCCCCTACCTCACTCTCCCCGCCCGGAATCGTTTCCGGAGAAAGAAAAGCCGTGTCAACCCAGCCGACCACGAAGGTAAGGCCAAGCGTAATGATGATCCCGACAAAGGCAAAGGTCGCCACTCCCGCATAGCCGATCATCCCTGCCCCGACTTCCTTGAAAATGCCTTTGCCTCGATGCATCCCGAGACATCGCAGGAAATCACAAAAGCGGATTCCTCGAAACATCGGCCAGAGAAACGGAACAACCACCGAAGCCACGAAAATCATCATCGGGAAAAACGGAATCTCCGCCATTTTTTGCCAGATCCCTCCGAATCGTAGCGCAGCGACCCCGGCAACTTCGCCGAAAGCCATCACGCCGAGGTAGATGGCAAAACACTCCAGCATCACTCCTCGAGGGCTTGCTCCGGGCCGAAACCGGCAAACGCCCCCCTGTTCACGGTTCCGCCGATGCATCACGAAGATGGCTCCAGCACCAAACAGAATCGCACCCACTGCAGCAAGAAAGACGAAGAAAACAATCACGAAGAAAATCATCGCCCGCGTTTTGATCTCCGTGAAATTCGGCGGCGGCTCCAATCCCGGCGCTCGAGCCAACTCGGCGAACCATCCCAAGTGTTCTTTCAGTGTTTCCCGCTCAGACTCATCGATTCCCTCATTTACGGCTTTTTTTACCAGCTGCCGCATCTCCTGCGAAGCTTCGTCTGAAATGTCTTCCGCCGTTTTGACCGAGTCGACATCAGGAACTTTGGTAAAACTCTCCAGCAAGGCGATCGATGCAAGCCCTCGATCACCACCGCCCATTTCGCGAAGCTGCGAAATCGTCTCACCAGCCTCTGCCGGGC
>JAKMGR010000010.1 GCA_022424805.1 Verrucomicrobiales bacterium | reverse complement strand
TAATACCCTTTTTCTGGGCATCGTCCTCATTGATCCACGGGCGAAAACTGTCTGGCGCGAGATCGGGAAAGGTGAGGAGCAAGTTGGGGATATCGCCTTTCGGATCGATCACGATCGCCGGGATGTTATCCATCGCCGCCTCTTCGAGAATGCCGACGCAGAGTCCGGTTTTTCCGGAACCAGTCATGCCGAGCACAACACCGTGAGTGACGAGGTCTTTGGAGTCGTAAAGGACCAGTTCGTCTTCGAGTTCTTTTTCTTTCAAGTCGTATTCACGACCGAGGTAGAATTTGCCAAGCTTTTCGTAGTCTTCTGTTCGAATGTCCATGATATGGAGGGGGCGGAAAGATTTAAGACGGTTTGGAGGGAAAGAACAACGGGGAAAAGACAAAGTCTCGGATTCATGAACTCCGTATCATTTTCCCTATCCTCTTCTTTTCCCGGAGGAGCCATTGCGAGGAAAAGGAATAAGGCTTTCAGCAGTCAAATCCCGAATCCACAAGCAACTCCCCTCTTTCTCCATCTGCTGCCGAGGTCGCGAGTTCATCACAAAGCTCGTTCATATCGTGCCCGGAGTGGCCTTTAACCCACTGCCAGTGAATGGTATGGCCTGCTGCGGCTTCCTCAAGCCGTTGCCAGAGGTCGACATTTTTCACAGCGGACTTGTCCTTTTTTCTCCAACCACGCTTCCTCCATCCTTCGACCCATCCTTTGGTTTGCGCGTCGACGAGGTAGCGGGAATCCGAATAGACCGTTACTTCGCAGGGCTCCTTCAGGACTTCCAGACCTGCTACGGCGGCGAGGATTTCCATGCGATTGTTGGTCGTTTTTTGAAATCCCTGCGCCAGTTCACGGGCATGGGCCCCGTAGCGAATCACGGTACCGTACCCTCCAGGGCCTGGATTTCCGCGGGATGAGCCGTCAGTGTATATTTCGACGTGTTTCATGGAGCAAGCTTCTCCTTTGTAAACTCCGCTATGGCTGCGATATCAACCGGATCGATCAATCGCTCACGGGATTCAAAATGACTCTTGAGATCGCGCCGTTCCACAAAATTGGCAGCCCGGATTTCGGCGACCGAGAGAATCTTTCCGTAACGCCACGCGAAGGCATTCGGTCGCCATGGGCCAACGGTAGCGGGATTTGACCAGGTGTGAATGGAAAGCACTCGGTCACCAACAGCTGCGGCGAGATGCATCGGGCCGCTGTCTACGCTGATTGTCCAGGCAGCTCGCCTAAGCAGGTGAATCAATTGAGGGAGTGAGGTTTCGTTGACCAGGTTAACTACGTTGTCAGGCCAGGCATGGACACCTTCGAGCTCGGCCCTTCCTACAAGCCAAACGGGATGGGGTTCCAGCTTTTGACACAAATTGATAACCTCCTCCACAGAAAGGGATTTCCCTGCCCCCCTGGAAAAAGGGTGAAGGATTACAGCGCGGTCAGTCTGATCTTCGGGAATCGAAACTGGATCTCCTTCGGGTAGAGGGAACTCGATAGGCGGAGTCTCGATGCCCAACATCTGCACAAGTTCGCAATTTCGCTCCACGGCATGTTTTTCTTTCCAATCCTGCACACAGATCGAATTTCCGTAGAGCAGATGGGCACCTTCGCGTGCGTTGGAAAAACCCCAGACATTCCTTGCTTTGGAAAGGCGAGCGAGCAGCCCGCTTCGCAGCAGCCCCTGGAAATCAAGTGCAAGGTCGTAGGGATCTTTTCTCAATTCCCTCTGTGCCCAACTTTTCGCCCGAAATAAGCCGGAAACCCCGCGAAACTCTCGACGCGGAAACGGGATCACTCGATCAAGAATCGGACTCCCCTCCAACAAAGGACACCACTCCGTATTCGCGAGCCAGTCAATTGCCACATCCGGGAAAGTACGACGAATCGCATTTACAACCGGCAGGGTATGCACAATGTCGCCGAGAGAACTCGGTTTGAGCACCAGAATCCGCTCGTTACCAGTCAGCTTCACGCTATTTTCCGAGTGAAAGTCGGTGAGCAAGCATCTCCGGCAAACCAGCTTCGATGATCTTGTCCTGCGTTTTCTGAATGTCGTATTCGAGGCGCTGAATCGTCACCTCTTGATTTTCGACATCGTAAATCGCGTAGGAGGCGCGCCAATCGCCATCGCGAGGCTGGCCAACGCTGCCCACGTTGATGAAATACTTTTTGCCCATCTCCAACTGAACCGATGTTTCCTCGATCGGCTCGACGCTGTTTCCTTTCGCGTAAATGCGAGGAGTGTGGGTGTGGCCGTAAAAACAGAGCTGGGTGAATTGGTAGCTGAAGCTTGCCATCGCATCGAATTTGTTCGTCACGTAGGTCCAGCCTCCGGGAGTGTCGAGGGTGGCATGAACGATCGTGAAATCGCGCACCTGCCGGACGAGCTTGAGGCTGCCGAGATATTCGCGCTCGTCTTCGTTGAGCTGCTCGCGTGTCCATTCCATGGCGTGGCGAGCGAGAGGATTGAGTCCTTCAAGGGAAGTATCGAGAATTGCCTCCTCGTCGTGATTCCCTTTTACGACCGGGCAGTCCATATCGCGAACGATAGCGAGGCACTTGTTCGGCTCAGACGCATATCCGACGATATCACCAACACAGATATGGTCGATACAGCCCTGGTGATCGGCATCCTCCAACACTGCCTCGAATGCTTCGAGGTTAGCATGGATATCTCCGAAAATGGCATATTTCATGAACGGGGCATTTGGTGATCGGCTAGGCGGGGACTAGCCCACGAAACTAAACATAGATGCTTCGATTTGCAACGCAATGGAAACCAGCCGTTTTGAAATAGTCTCAGTAAAGAACAATTGATGCTGCAAATGGCGAAATATAAAGCAGGCGAAGCCGAGCTCACGTTTGAAATCGCCATCCCTTTCCGCTACTTCGGAGCCGGATCGGTGAAATCAGGAATGCCATCTGGATTCTCTGGCTTCGCTCTCCCCTGCCCAGGTAGCGGCGGATAAGGGTCTGGAATCCGCAGGGCAAAGGGAATATCGAGCTTCTTCTCGAGATCTTTGATGTGAATAATCAGGGAGGGCAGATGGTTGTTCTCGCTCTCGCGATACAGCCGGATGAGGTGATCGTAGGCACTATTCTCGCGACCGGGGCATTGGGCGAGATAGTATCCGTGAAAGCGCTTCGCATAACCGGGCGAATCGGGAAGTCCGATCATTTCCCCGTAGACGCGCGCTGTTTCACAAGGATCGTTCAACTTTTCCTTGTAAACCTCCGCGAGCTGCAGCCGGATGATGGCCGAGTCGGGGTTTTGTCCCAGGCCCTCTTCGGCCAACTCTATTGCACCAACGGCGTATTCATTGAATCGGCGCATTCGCTCAAACTCGGGAATCTTTTCGTCGACCTCCATGTTCGCAGTCGCATTGATTCCAATGTGCCAGACTACGTTGCGCCAGTGATTTTCGTCGCGAGGTTCGAGGGCGGTGATGACTCGGTAATCCGAACGAAGCTCTTCCCATTCTTTCAAGGAAAAGTGATCAAAAGCCTCGAGTACGAGATACGAACTGACAATGCTCCGCAGCCCTCCGAGCGTTCCCATGAGGGCTGACTGGTTCAATTGGCCGAGAGCGTCCTTTGCCGGAGGCGGCAACAAAATGCCATTGCTGACCAGTCGCATCCGCAGATCATCCTCAAAGGGTGCCCGAACAATGCCGAATACCGCGAGGAAGGTGAGAATCTGGATCCACTTGGGAATTTTCTGGAGCAGCTTTTTCACGGATTAAAACTCCTTATCGACGAATGCGATGAGCGAGATAAAAATAAAGACGACGAGATATCCCGCTGTCAGCCACGTCATTTGCCAAAGGACGCCAGGCGCCAGCGCGGCGCCGGTGACAATACCCTCGCTAAACGAAAAGAGCTGAAAATTCGGGATGACGATTTTGAATATCTTCAACACCATCAGCACTGCCATGCTGTTGTCGGTTACCCGCAGCCAGTAGTCTGTCGCCATCGAGTGGGCATGCCCGACGAGAAAAACGAGAATGCTGATGATGATTGTGAAGAGCGAGCTCGAAGCGAATGTGGAAAGCAGAATCGTAACCGCAGCAACGACGGCTGCTTTCAGGAACGATGCGTAGGCCGCCGCAGCTAACTCAATCCGGAATCCGTTTTTTGCGATCAAAGCCAAAGACGCCGCAATATCCTCCTTCCTTCCTCCACCAGCCTGCTCGTCTGCCATGTAGCCCACCTGCTTCCAGATGATCATGATCGAACAAATCACGAACATCACCGCTAGCGATACGCCGATGACAACCAGGACTCCGGCGAGTTTGCCCAAAAGATATTCGCCCCTGCGAACCGGCTTCGAGAGAATCGTGTAAAGCGTCCGGTCCTCAATATCGCGAGGAATGAGAAGAGCCGTCGCCACAATCGCAAATAGCCAGGCAAAGAGGTCGATCGCGCCAAAAGAAACTTTCTTCAAAGTCGACAAAGCCTGCGCAGGTGAGGAAGCAAAACTTACATTTCCCACCACGAGAAGAAGCAAGGCAAAGGCTAGAAGAAAGTAGAAAGTCTTCATCCGCACGAGCTGCGTCACCGTGCTCATTGCGATTGTCCAGACTCGAGTGACCGAGAATATTGGTATCTTTTTCCCCGGAGCTCGTGGGGTGATCGCTTCGTCGCTCATGATGCCTCCTCCTTCTTCTCAGCAGATGCTTTTTCTTTGCTGCGCCTCTCTGCAATTTGAATAAAAAGCCTCTCCAGCGTCGTGCGGGGATGCCCGGTTTCGACTATAGCGGCGCCCTCCTCCGACGCCACGAGGCCCTCGATCTTGGCGAGCAACTCAGGTGAAGCATTTTCCAGCGTCATGGCAGTTTGCTTCTCGATCTTGATGAGTTCCTCGAGTTTCCCCTCGCGGCGCATCCGGCCCTCAAAAATGATTCCGACACGATCGCAGACTTCCTGCACTTGCTCCAGCAAATGCGAGCAGAGAAAAACCGTGTAGCCCTCTTCTTTCAGCCTCAAAATGAGGTCCCTGATTTCACGCGATCCAACCGGGTCGACGCCAGCGGTCGGCTCATCGAGAATGACGAGGCGCGGATTTTGCACCAGACTTTGTGCGAGACCGATGCGCTGAAGCATCCCTTTGGAATATCCACCGAGCCGACGCCTCGCCGCGTCCTCCAAGCCGACTATCTCAAGCAATTCTGCAACCCGCGCCTTGAGTTTCTTACCTCGTATCCCGCAGAGCTTGCCGTAAAATTTGAGCGTCTCGGCACCGGTAAGGTGCTTGTAGAAATATGGGTTTTCTGGAAGAAATCCTATTTCGCTCCGAGCTCGAATATCGCCGCTGTCGAGACCAAAAACCTTTGCCTCCCCTTTGCTCGCCGCCATTAGCCCGAGCACCACTTTCATCGTCGTGGACTTGCCGGATCCATTTGGACCAATCAGTCCGTAAACCTCGCCAGCCTCGACACGAAAGGAAAGATTATCGACCGCAACGACATACTGATTGCCGATCCCGGTGCGAAACACCTTGGTAAGATTGTTAACTTCGACTGCGTGTTCACTCATTATCTAATTCCGAATCGAAAACCCTCTAACATCTTCCAAAAGCGGCACGGCACGCTCTTCCTGTTCCTGAATGTGGTGCCCCATCGGACTATCGTGCATTTCCTGAATGAATTCATCGAGTTCCTCCTCGTCACCCATGATTTGCAATTCTACGCGACCATCACCGAGATTCCGCACCCAACCAAGGACATCGAAACCTTTTGCAAGTTGCTTGGTCGAGTAGCGGAAGCCCACTCCCTGCACTCGTCCGGAGAAAAAATACTGACGTGCTGTCATCAAGTCATTCTAAAACCAAAGACCGAGTCCCCGCCAGCGGAAAGAGGGAAAAGGGTTGCGAAGGGCGGAGGTTGGTTCACGATGTTTGTTACTTCCCCGCGCCATGAAAACTTACCTCGACCTGCTTGATCATGTTCTTACGAACGGTACGCCGCGCGATGATCGGACCGGCGTCGGCACGATCGGAGTCTTCGGGGCACAGGCCCGCTTTGATTTACGCGAGACCTTTCCCTGCCTCACGACCAAGAAACTACACCTGCGCTCCATCATTCACGAGCTGCTCTGGTTTCTCAAAGGCGACACGAACATTCAGTATCTCAAAGACAACAAAGTCACGATCTGGGATGAGTGGGCAGATAAAGATGGCAATCTCGGACCCGTTTACGGAAAGCAGTGGCGTTCCTGGGAGGTGGCCGACAGCGGAGAGACAATCGACCAGATTGCACGTGTCGTAGACTCGATCCGGAACAATCCCACGAGTCGACGCCATATCGTCAGCGCGTGGAATCCTGCCGATGTCGAGGAAATGGCATTGCCACCCTGCCATTCCCTCTTCCAATTCTACGTCGACACGAGTCGCGGCGAACTGAGCTGTCAGCTCTACCAGCGCAGCGCGGACCTCTTTCTCGGCGTGCCTTTCAACATCGCTTCGTATGCGCTGCTTTGCATGATGATGGCTCAGGTCTGCGGGCTGAAGCCCGGTGATTTCGTTCACACTTTCGGCGATTTGCATCTCTATCAGAACCACCTCGAACAGGCTCGCTTGCAACTCAGTCGCGAGCCCCGCCCACTGCCAACCATGAAGATGAATCCGGACGTGAAGGAAATCGACGGATTCGTTTACGAAGATTTTGAATTGGTAGGCTACGATCCGCATCCAACGATCAAAGCACCCATCGCGGTTTGAGTGAGAATAATATGAGCAAGCCTGTTCTCAAAGCGATCGTCGCGATGGCGTCCAACCGCGTCATCGGCAAAGACGGTGACCTTCCCTGGCGCATCTCCGAAGACCTCAAGTGGTTCAAGAAGCTGACGCTCGGAAATCCCATCGTGATGGGACGAGTGACGATGGAATCCCTCGGCCGCCCTCTTCCAAAACGGAGAAATGTCGCGATTTCCCGAAGTCTGAGAGAGCCCGCTGAAGGTTTTGAGTTAGTCGAAAGTTGTGACGCGGCCCTGGATTTACTGAAGGACGAGGAAACGATCTTCATCATAGGCGGAGGGCAGATCTATCGCGAAATGATCCCGCAGTGCGACGAAGTGTATTTGAGCTATGTGTTTCACCCCTACGAAGGGGACACCCACCTACTCAAGTTCGAGGACGATTTCACGATCGCAGAAATTCTCTATCGCGACGACGACTTTGAGCTTCGGCGGTGTGTGAGAAAATAGTTGGAGGTCGCACTGCGTTTACCGCCCCCCCTCAACTAATTCCCGTATCTTCGAGCAGTATTCCCCAACACGGTGATTTCGCAGCCATGCGGGCGGCGATTGGAATTCGTTAGCCAGTGTTTTCAGAGCAAACGGCAAGATGTCTTCCTCGGCTCTGTTCTTGTAGGAAGATAACTTTCCCTCATCCGTGAGCAGAAGAGCTTCGCTGCCGTGGGTGAGTACGCGCTCCTGAAGTTTTCGATCTGGTAGCGGCAGTCTCGGCACGAG
>JAKMGR010000005.1 GCA_022424805.1 Verrucomicrobiales bacterium | reverse complement strand
CATTTTCTTCGAAGTAAAAAAATATCCTCCTATCAGCAAAATCGCCGCACCAAGAAAGGGCAGCAACCTGTTGCGTAAAGGCTCCTTACCGTAAACAACCTCTGCAGGTTCGTCAGTCGATAATGTTGGCTCATCGGGCACGGGATCAGGCTCGGGTGTCTGCTCGTTTTCTTCTTGAGCAGCCCACAGTCGTGCCTCCCAGTCGACGTTCATTGTCAGATCCCAACCTGGGTTCTGCTGCTTCACCTGGCAAGAGCAGGCCCCGGTGAGGTAGTGACAGAGGCAATGATTTCGTCCTGCGAGTCCAGATGGCCGTCGTCGGGGTGAATATTTTTGTCAAATCTGCTGGCCACTCCACTCCCGCTGGCTTCGCCGATTTCTCCGACCGCATCGGCATACGCGATACAAAATACATGCGTCATTACGACCTTGGAATCACAGCGGAACTGGATCCCGATTCCCACGTTATCATTGACCGGGCCAGCGGCGCCCTCACTCCGGGAACCGGACAGGCCGAATGCAAAGGAGTAAAAAGACAATCTCGTTTCTCGACATGAGGCCGCTTGTCTGGACAAGATCACAGTTCACCAACATTCGGCCTGCCAATGAATCGTATTCTTACAAACCTCGGACTTTCCCTTTTTCTTGCTACCTCTGCATTTTCGCAGGGCATTCAGCAGACCAAAGGAAGCTTCGAAGACAAATTCCGTCAGCTCGACGAAGTCCTGCCCACAGCCAATAGCTATCGCAATGCGGCAGGTCAGCCGGGACATGAATACTGGCAGCAGCAGGCCGACTACGTGATCAAAGCGGAACTCGACGAACCGGCCCGGCGCATCACCGCCTCGGCGACAATTACTTACACCAACCGTTCGCCAGACACGCTCGAGTTTCTCTGGGTTCATCTCGATCAGAACATTTTCCGCAGAGATTCGATCAAAGAGCGCACCACTGATTTTGGAGGAACTTCCGGTCGGGGCTCATCGACCTCGGCACCGGGCGGCGGCGACCCGGCACAGATCAGCCTCTACGAATTGCGGCGACAGCAGGGAATGGCAGACCAGGAATACGGATTCGAAATCAAATTCGTGCAATCTGAAAACGGAGATCCTCTCGCCAATACGATCGTCGGCACCTTGATGCGAATCGATCCGGAAAAACCGCTCGGACCCGGCGAATCGATCACCTTTACAATCAAGTGGGAGCACAACATCATCGAGCAGGATGCACTCGGTGGGAGATCAGGCTACGAGAATTTCCCGAAGGACGAACGGAAAGGTGGTAATGATATTTTCCTACTTGCCCAGTGGTTCCCCCGCATGGCTGCCTATTCGGATTACGAGGGCTGGCACAACAAGGAATTCCTCGGGCGCGGGGAGTTCACTTTGGAATTCGGTGACTACGACGTCACCATCACCGTTCCCGACGACCACATTGTTTCTTCGACCGGCGCACTCCAAAACCCGGATGATATCCTGACGGAAACACAAAAGGAAAGACTGGAAAAAGCGAAAACAGCAGAGCGACCCGTTTTTATCGTGACGGGAGAGGAGGCATTGGAGAATGAGAAGACGAATCCGAAAGGGGAAAAAACCTGGCACTTCACCGCGAAAAACGTTCGTGATTTTGCGTGGGCTTCTTCACGCAAGTTTATTTGGGATGCGCAGGGATACCAGCAGCCAGGTGCGGATGTGGAAACCGTCATGGCGATGTCCTTCTGGCCGAAGGAAGGTGGCGAACTGTGGAAAAAATATTCGACCCCTTCCATCATTCACACCATGGAGGTCTACGGCCGTTTTTCCTTCGACTTCCCCTACCCCGTGATTCAGTCGGTGAATGGCCCCGTTGGTGGAATGGAGTATCCGATGATCACATTCAACGGCCCCCGAACCGAACTCCAGGACGACGGCGAGCGCACCTACTCCATGTCGGAAAAGGTATTCCTTGTCGGCGTCGTCATTCACGAAGTCGGCCACAACTATTTCCCAATGATCGTAAACTCCGACGAACGGCAGTGGACATGGATCGACGAGGGCATCAACAGCTTTCTCGATTCCGTGGCCGGCTACGAATGGGATCCGGAAATGCCGTGGACCCGTTCGTTGCCCCGCGACCTCGTTCCTTACATGATCAGCAGCAATCAAGTCCCGATCATGACACAATCGGATTCGATTCTGCAGTTCGGACCCAACGCCTACGGCAAACCTTCCGCTGCACTGCACATCCTTCGCGACACGATTATTGGGCGGGAAAGATTTGATCATGCCCTGAAGACTTTCTCCCAGCGCTGGAAATTCAAACGCCCCACGCCTGCTGATTTTTTCCGGACCATGGAAGAGGCCTCCGGGGTCGACCTCGACTGGTTCTGGCGCGGCTGGTTCTATACGACCGACCATGTCGACATCTCGCTCGATGCCATCTACCAACTCCGGCTCGACACGAAAGATCCGGA
>JAKMGR010000685.1 GCA_022424805.1 Verrucomicrobiales bacterium | reverse complement strand
CATATGGCCCGTGTATCCCAGTTCGATCAGTTTCGCGTGGGCATCGGAAACGTCGGACGGGATTTCCTGTGCCGCTTGAAATCCGAGTTTTGGATATTCGATGATGCGTTGGAGGTCGCCTACGATTTCGTCGATGACATCCTCAGGTGTGTGTCCGTCGGCAGGGCTATGGAGGAAGTGCGTTTCGGGGTGGCTGCAGATGGCATGTGCTTCCGGCCACCATTTTCGCATGGTTGCGAGACCGCGGCGATTCATGTTCGGCTTGGAGACGAGAATGACGGACTCTACCTTGATCCCTCGGGCGTCGAGCAATTCCCGAGTGAAACGGACATTGTCACCGGTGTTGGTCGCTTTTGGTTCGGTGATAATGCAATCTGGCGATGCTCCGGCTTCGATTGCTCGATCGGCAAACATCTCGGCTTCCGACTTCGGCCATTTGCCTCGGGTGAAATTTCCCTGCGCTCCGCTGAAAAGAATGAGCGGTGCCCATTTCTCGAGAGCGAGCTTCGCGCAATGATCTGCGACACGGAGGTCGTAACTTCCGAGGCCCAAAATCAGGTCCGCCTTTTCCAGCGGTTGATCGATCTTGTGAAAATCCCACAGGATCTGGGCGAGTATGATTTCTTCGTCGGAGGGCATCGGTTTGCGGTGGAAAGTCGCTTTTCTTGACAGTAGCCTCACTGGAATCTTATGAAACGATTTTTGCTGGTTCTCCTGTTTGCTCTTCCGTTCGTTCGTTCGGAGGCGAAGCCCAACATTATCTATCTCATGCTCGATGAGTGGGGCTATTTTGAATCAGGACACATGGGGCATGCTGACTTGCTCACCCCGAACATCGACCGCTTTGCGAAAGAGGGAATGCGTTTCACGAATGCCTATGCTGGTGCTCCCGTTTGCGGGCCGACGCGGGCCGTGCTTTTGACGGGGCTTCACTCCGGTCACACCTCGATGCGAGCAAACGATGGATTTTCTCCCATTCGAGAGGAAGAGCCGACTCTCGCGAGCATGCTCAAAGAGCAGGGATACGCTACAGGTGGGTTTGGAAAGTGGGGGATTGGCGGCAGGGGAACATCGGGAGTGCCAGAGAAACACGGCTTCGATACTTTTTTTGGATACTACGATCAAGTTCACGCGCATACCTTTTATCCACGCTACCTGATCCGGAACAGTGAGGAAATTCTCCTGCCCGGTAATAATGGCATCAGTTTCTACGAGGGAGAGACTCATGCGCAGGATGAAATCTTCAACGAGTCGATGAAGTTTATTCGTAGGAACAGTGATTCGCCCTTTTTCTGCTACCTTCCGTGGACTCCTCCGCATGGACTGTGGGGGATCGATGCCGACGATCCGTCGTGGAAATTGTTCAAGGACAAGTCTTGGACCGAGGGGCAACAGACCGAAAATGACGCGAAGGTCTATGCGGCCTACATGCATATGGTGGATCGACAAATCGGAAAGATTCTCGCCCTTTTGAAGGAGTTGGATCTTGATGAGAACACGGCCTTTTTCCTGTGCGGTGATAACGGGGGGCAGGACTATTTCAAAAATGCAGAGCACCCTCACGGGTTTTTTGCCCCGAATTTGAACCCGAAAACAGGAGAGCGATTTCGTGCGGGAAAAGGTTCGCTCTACGAGGGCGGGCTTAAGGTTCCCTATCTCGTTCGTTGGCCGGGAAAAGTAGAGGCAGGATCAGTGAGCAATCACATGCTCTACTATCCTGACGTAATGCCAACTCTCGCGGCGATTACGGGAGCAGACGTTCCCAAGACTGACGGGTTATCTTTTCTCCCCACTCTGACTGGCGGTTCGACGCAGGAGAAACATGACTATCTCTACTGGGAGTACGCGGGACAAACTGCGGTGCGAAGTGATCAGTGGAAAGCCTACAAATCAAAAAAGGGAGATTGGGAACTCTACAACATCGCAAAAGATCTCGAGGAAAAGAACAACGTTGCGAAGGCAAATGCTTCTGTTCTTGAAGGCTTAGTCGAGCTCGCTGAAGAAGCACATGAGCCAATTCGCCCCGGGAGAGTCTACGACCGGGAGCTGACGAATAAGGATCATCGCCAGGCCCCGCACGGTAGGAATGTGGAATACTTGCGTCAGTCTCTCCCCAGGTAGGAGTGGGGAAACGCTTATTTCAGTTCGACTGAGATAGGATCGCTTCCGACTTTCGCGGACTCGGCGACGACTTTGTCCGGGGCGTTCTTTCCGGCTTTCACAGTGAAGGCTTTTCCCTTCGGTGCTCCGGGGGTGAAGGATTTCCCGTGGGCACGGACGGTGTAGAGAATTTCTTCTGTCTCTGAATCGATCAACTGAACGACCGGGTCTTGGATGTTGAAAGTCAGTTCGCCGAGCTTGCCCCAGGAGGGTGGGTTGTAGTTGTCGAATTGAGAAATCGTTCGCGGCCAACCGGGATATTGTTTCGCCGACGATTTGGTTATGTCGACGTTGCGCGGCCAGCATTCCATCGTGATTTCGCGTGTAGCTTTGTCGAGACGAACGATGCCCCACCCGGCAGAGCGGGTATTGAGAATATTTCCAGCCGGATTCTTTTCGGGATTCGCAGCAGCGTAGTTGGTGACTTTGTTAGCGAATCCATCGAGATGGTCGCCGGTGTAGTCAGGGGCTCCGTCTTCGCGATTCGTACCCGGCTCGAGCGGTTCCCACCAGCGCAGATACAAATTCGCGATCGAGGGAACGCAGAACGACCAGATCGCATCACGGTGCTCGTCTATGCCGTGATGGAAAATCGTAGCGAGGTGCTGGTCTCCGGCATAGTGGAAGGCGAAGCCTTTTCGTAAGCTGGCAAGAGCGCGGTTTCGGCCTGCCTGCGGCCAGCCGTTGGAATCCATGTCGGCGTGCAGTCTTCCATCGGCTGATCCGTGGATGTGTGCGCCGCCGCAGAAAATCGTCGCGGAGAGAGCGACCTTCATTTCGGCGTCACTCCAGTCCTGCGCCCAGCTATCGATGAATTTGAGCTGGCGTTCGCCGAGCAGAATCGCTCCTTCGATATCGACACTGTCCGGATCGTATTCTGGATTACGAATGTGATCGGGACGTGGCCCCTGCTTGGGGACGCGACCAGCGGGCCCGGTTTTAAATTTTCGATCTTCGAGAACGGCGAAATCGATTCCTCCCCAACTCAAGTTGGTGAAATAGACGCCAATTCCCTGTCCGATTTTCCCGGGGTCGACGGGATCGGGAAGATGACTGGTCTGAGCGCGCTCGACTTCCTGAACGTAGTCGCCGGGCTGAATGTATCCACCGTCGGAAGCTCCGGGAAGAGTCGAGACTTTTCCACTTTCTCCCCAGAGGTTGGGCTGACCGGCATCGTGATCATCAGGAAGAGATACGGTCGGGCGATCCTTAATGATCTCTCCGAAATCGCGACCGAATTTCAGCCAGCCTGCGTAGTGGCGGTGATGATCGTAAACCTGGTCGCCAGAGAAAAAGAGAACATCAGCGTCGACTCGCTTCACATTATCGATCAGGTCTTGTCGGGAGATGTCACCATCATGAGCGGGATGAATGGAGTTCCCGGTGTATCCCGCGACGATGATTTCCTCTTTATCGACGGGGTTTTTGCGAACGATTCCTTCGTAAAACGCCTCGGTTCCGTGGGCGACGCGATATTTGGTCGACTTTGAGTCATCCCAGTTTTCAACGCGGAAGGGAGCGGTCCAGCCACGTTCGATGACATCGATTTTTGCGATCTCTATCCATTCTCCGTCTTTTTGGATTTCGAGGCGCACTTCGCGGGGCTGTCCTTCGGGAATGGGATAGAGTTGCGCGGTCAGCTTGAGTGTTTTGTCATGAACTGTGTAAAGCGCGAAGCATATGCGATCCTTGTCAGCCATTTCAGGAATTGCCAGCACGGCGCGGCCCTTCTTTCCCTTGCCTTTGTTTTTCTGCTGAGCATCAAGGCTGGCAGTTCCCGTGGCAATGAGAGCCATGGATACGAATGTGAGAAGTTTTTGGAATTTCATGAGGTTTTGCAAAGCTCGCTTACGGTCGAGCGGACCACTAGTCAGTCAAATGGTTCGTGTCTCGGGTGGTAGACTTGTTTGATCTGAGTTTGGCGATTTTTTCCAGAGGAAAAAGAGAAAGAGCGGAATGATAAAATGAGGAGCCCGCAGAATTGACTCGTGCAGATACTGGCCGGCGCCAAAGAAGTTCAGATCCATTGCCATACCCGCAACAGGACGCGCCAACGCGGTCAGGAATCCCCAGATCGCAGCGTAGAGAAGGCAGGCGTGGCGAGTCCACGGAAGAAAAATCCCCACGCAGATTACAAAATCGAGAATGCCGACGATCAGCAGAAAGGTTTTCGCGGAATCCTGGTCGATTCCGAGAATGACGCGGGTCATCCCGTAGAAATGGGCCGGAGTTGGCCAGTAAATGCCGAGCGCGTAGGCTCCGTGTCCGGCAAAAGTTGTTATGATGGCGACGATCGTGAGAATCACCGTGGTCCGGTGGCGAACTCCTTTGGCCAGCGCCGTGACGAGAATCGCTGGCATCAGCATTTGCCCGCCGTGTTCGACGAACATGGGGAGTTGCTGATTTGCCGCGAGAAATTTGGCGAATGATAGAATCGCGAGCAATCCGCAGCCGCCGAGTAGCGCAAGCATCTGCCAGCGCGAAGACTTGCGAACGGAGAGAGAAAGAATTGCGCAGGCGACGTAGAGCC
>JAKMGR010000682.1 GCA_022424805.1 Verrucomicrobiales bacterium | reverse complement strand
TACCAGCCGGTCGTGAAGCCTTCGGTTCCAAAGGTCGATTCCGAACTGGCTGCTTTCATTGACGAAACCAAACCGAATCCGATCGATGCCTTTTTGCTCCACGACCTCAGCGAAGCAGGCCTGACGCCGAATGGTCCGACCGATGCAAAGGGATTGCTGCGACGCGTCTACTACGATCTCATCGGGCTGCCGCCGACTCCGGAAGAGGCCAGCAAATTTGCGACCCACTTTGCCAGTGAACCTGATCATGCTCTCGACGCGGTAGTCGATGAGCTGCTGGCACGTCCGCAATACGGGGAAAAGTGGGCACGACACTGGCTCGACCTAGTTCGCTAAGCAGAATCGAACGGCTTCGAGCGAGACAATCCCAAGCCCCACATCTGGCGCTACCGCGCCTATGTGATTTCCGCCTTCAACGAGGACAAGCCCTACAACCAGTTTGTGATCGAGCAGCTCGCTGGTGATGAAATTGCGAATCCGACTATGGCTTCAGTCACCGCGACGGGATTTCACCGCCTCATGCAATGGGATGATGAGCCCGCCGATCGCAAGCAGCACGTCTACGATGTTCTCGCCGACAACGTTCTCGTCACGAGCGAGACTTTCCTCGGCATGACGCTCGGTTGTGCGCGTTGCCACGATCACAAGGCCGATCCGATTTCACAGAAGGACTACTACTCCTTCATGTCCTTTTTTCACGGCGTCACTCCCTACGAAACGCCCGGGACAATCCGCCCGTGGGCCGAGCCTGCTGAATTGGCTGCTTTTGAGGATAGGCGAAAAGATCGGGTCGCCGCGAAGCGAAAGGAAATCGAGGCACTCGAAAGCGATATGATCGATTACCTCAAAGAGGTTGGAAAATTTCGGAAAGACAAGGCTGCTCCCTCGGTGAAGACCTATGTCGATGACGCGCGCGGAACTCCGGCGACATGGAGTTTCGTGACAAGTGCTCCTGCACCCGGATGGAAAGAAGTGGGATCCAAGGCTTTCAAAAACTGGACCAAAGCCCAAGGAGGGTTTGGGACCAGGGGAACCCCAAACTCTTTCGTCACTACGGAGTGGAAAGAGCCGGAGATTTGGATGCGCACAAATTTCGGATCAAAGGAAATTCCCGAGTCGCTCGTGCTTGAGATCTTTCACGACGAGGACGTCGAAGTGTATCTCAACGGAGTTGAGATTTTCAAAGCGAGTGGTCACATTACCGATTACCAGTTCGTCGAACTTGGGCAGAGCGCGCTCGACGCTTTCCAAACCGGAAACAACGTGCTCGCAATCCACTGCAAGCAGACGAAGGGGGGGCAATTTATCGACGCAGCGCTGCGCACAGGACCGCAAATGCCAGGAACCTTGCCGGTGGCTCTCAATCGCGGCGGAAAACGACTCGAAGGTGAACTCTCGAAACATTTCGGACGCGAGATTGTCAAGGAATGGCGCGAGGCAAAGAATAAATTGAACAGCATCCAACGGGAAATGCCGGGAACGCCGCTGAACGTGGTCAAAGAAAGCGGTTCCCAGCCATTGCCCTTACAAGTGCACCTGCGGGGATCTGCCCATGCACCTGGTGACGAAGTCGAGCCTGCTTTTCCTTCGGTTCTTGGTGGAGGGGACAGTCCGGTCCCGGCAAGCTACGTGCCGGTCAAACATGAGGTCGGTCCCGCCACATCTGGTCGCCGTCTTGCTCTCGCCAAATGGATCGCGAGTCCCGAAAATCCGCTGACCTCCCGCGTCATCATGAACCGTCTCTGGCAGCACCACTTCGGTCGCGGGATCGTTCCGAGCACGAATGACTTTGGCCAACTCGGCGAAGACCCGACCCATCCCGAGTTGCTCGATTTTCTTTCCGCAACATTGGTGGAAAAAGGCTGGAGCCTGAAAGAGATGCATCGACTCATCATTTCGAGCCGGGCCTACCGCCGCTCTTCAACTCCTGACTCGCAGAATCTGCTCGAAGATCCGCAGAACACCCTTTTTTGGCGCTACGATATGCGTCGACTCACTGCCGAAGAAATTCGTGATTCCCTTCTGGCATTGTCAGGCAATTTGAATCCGGAGCAGGGCGGCCACTGGGTATATCCCGAGCTGCCTCCGGAGGTTCTCGCGACAGCATCACGTCCCGGAAAAGGCTGGCCCATTTCACAGGACATGAAGGATCAGAATCGGCGGTCCATATACATCCACGTAAAGCGCAGCCTGAGATTCCAGATGCTCGCCGACTTTGATCAGGCAGACACCGACACACCCTGCGCGGTTCGCTTTGCCACGACCGTCCCGACACAGGCTCTCGCTATGCTGAATTCCAAACTGGTCAACGACCAGGCCGTTGTCTTCGCCGATATGCTGCGGGCCGATGGCGAGGACGATCTGCGCTCCCGCATACATCGCGGGCTCGCCCTCGTAACCCAACGCAAGCCGGAAGAGGCGGAGGTCGAGCATTGTGTTGAGCTTGTTGAACGATTGCAGAGCGAGCGCGGTTTAACCGAGAAGCAAGCGATGGAACGGTTCGCGCTTGTGGCGATGAACTTGAACGAATTCATGTATCTGGATTAACGAAATGAAGGAAAAGGGAGAACGCGGATGACCGCTAGTAGCCGCGAATTTACGCGAATCTCTGATAGAAAGTGTTGAAGCTCATCTACGGAAATTCCTTTCCATTCGTATTCTTCCTGTTTGCTGATTTCAAAATAGTGACACCCACCCAATTTCCCCATGAAAAAGCCCAATCAATTTAACTTCTGCGGCAACGTAAAACGCCGTGAATTCCTTAGCACTGTTGGCGGTGGATTTCCTGCCCTTGCGCTCTCGGGAATGCTAGGAAGCGAGGGATTCTTCAACCAGGCGAACGGAGCAACAACTGGCGGCTTTCGAAACCCGCTCGAAGCGAAGCCTCCCGTGGTTGGGGGAAAGGCCAAGAGCGTTATCTTCATCTTCTGCTACGGCGGACCGAGCCATATCGACACCTTCGACCACAAGCCTAGCATGTATGGCATGGATGGGAAAACGATCGATGTGAAAACCTTCGGTCGGGGTGGAAAGAAAAATCAGGGTCGTATAGTCGAACCAAAGTGGAAATTCAAGCAATACGGTGAGTGCGGGAAATACGTATCCGATCTTTTTCCGAATGTTGGCAGCTGTGTCGACGATATCGCTTTCATCCACTCGATGACGGCGGACTCTCCGATTCACGGCTCCGCCCTTCTCATGATGAATTGCGGTTCCGTCATCAGCGGAAAGCCATCTCTCGGGTCGTGGGTGAACTATGGACTCGGTTCGGTGAACGAAAACCTGCCGGGCTACGTCGTTATGCTCGACGAATCTGGGGGTCCCATTTCCGGGGCGAAGAACTGGACGAGTGGCTACATGCCCGCGAGCTACCAGGGAACGGTCTTTCGCTCGAAGGGTGATCCCATTCTCAATCTGAAGCACGTCAACGGTATGCCACGGGAGGAGCAGCGAATGCTGATCGATTCGCTCAACCATCTCAACACAGGCCACCTCGAGTCCCGTTTCGACAATACCAACCTCTCCGCCCGCATCGCGAGTTACGAGCTGGCCTACAAGATGCAGGCGACTGCACCCGAGGCGATCGATCTCGATTCTGAATCCGAGGAAACCAAGAGCCTTTACGGAATTGGAGATCAGCAGACTGACTCGTTTGGACGGAAGTGTCTCCTTTCCCGCCGACTCGTCGAACGCGGTGTTCGTTTCATCCAGCTTTATTCCGGCGGTGCGCACAACGATCAGAACTGGGACGCCCACGGCGATCTTGAGGACAATCACAACAAGCACGCCGGCGCGACCGACAAACCGATTGCCGGACTGATTAAGGACCTCAAGCGACGTGGAATGCTCGAAGATACCCTCATCGTGTGGGGAGGGGAGTTTGGTCGCCAACCCACCGCCGAGTATGCGAAGGGAACGGGACGCGACCATAACAGCTACGGCTTTACCATGTGGATGGCTGGAGGCGGCATCAAAGGCGGCGTCAGCGTCGGCCAGACCGACGAGCTAGGCTCCGCTGCCGTGGAAAATCGTTACCACGTCAAACACCTCCACGCCACCATCCTCGATCGGATGGGACTCGATCCAAACAGCCTTACCTTCTTCCACGGCGGATTGGATGAAAGCCTCGTTGGAGTTGAAGGTGCCGAGCCGATACGCGAGGTGATGGCGTAGGGGGCGAAAAAAACCTTTCAGGAATTTTCGAGGGCGTTACCGTGCCGGCCAAACTTCCTTAACGCGAGCTTGTAGCTGATCCCCAAAAATAGAGGAGAAGGGATCCTGTTATCGCGACAGTCGCGGATAACAGTTAGCGGCGACGGAGGGATGTTATGCTGTTCGGCTAAAAAAATATGAACGCTATTCCATGCGATGAACCCGCAATTTGGGAATTTGATATCTGTTACCAGCAGGCATCTGGCTCTTCGTGACGGAATCCGTAGCGAAGGCAAGCCCCTTGTTGCAGATGTCGCCTACGTCGGTGTCCGCATTGGCGGAACTCCGTTTCTCTCGACACAATGGCGGTAAGGCTATGGGTGGGAGGGGTTTCCGAGAGGGTATCGGATGATTGAGAGCAGGAATGCGAAGTGAGTTTGTGCGGCCTCGATGTGGGCGGGCCGGATGTTGGGTGTTAGGGTTTAGATATCTGAATCTATGACTAATCTTCATGCATCTCGTATCCGGCCGTGTGGCCGGAGGAATTCCAGCACGTGGATAGGGCAAGTCTGGATTCGGGAGTGTCGGATATAGAAAGGCTGTTAACCTTCGCGACGAGACCGATTGCACAAGCTAAGAATTTGGAATCGTTTGAAAAGACGGGCGCGATATTCCGCGCGGCGGCCAACCTAACTGACTCTACCCCGTGCCGTCTTTCTACGCTTCACTCCGAATCTATTCAGCCCCGGCACTCTGGCTATCCTGAAGGGCTGCCAGCTCTTCGGCTTTGCGCTGAATTTCCTCGGGGGAAGGAAGTGACGCGAGATCCAGTTCGGCAAGGACTTCGGCGGGAATGATACCGGACTGTTGGAGTTTTGTGAGGCAGCGCTTGCGCTCGTTGAGAGCTTTGTCAGGGCTGCGCTCTTTCGAAAATCTCGATTTGGCTTTTTCGCTGCGGGTTCGGAGACTGGAGTAGATATCGCCTCCGAGCAGGGAGGTGATGTCGACCTTCATACTCTCGCGCTCGACGTCAGCCTGTTTGACCGGTTCGCCGTTGATGGGGCCAGTTCCGTATTTGGGAAACATGATAGCAACTTCGGGGCAGACGCGGGAGCAGGCGGGGCAGTTGGTCTTGCAATTGTCGTTGTTCTGGACCTGGATCTGCTTGTCTTCGTCAACGCCGTAGACGTCGAAGAGGCAA
>JAKMGR010000662.1 GCA_022424805.1 Verrucomicrobiales bacterium | reverse complement strand
ATGCCCATATTGCGACGACGAGGAGGGTCGCGAAGATGGTATTGAGTCGACGAGCTCGCGAAACTATTTGCTGCTGGTCGAGCCCCTGGATACGACTCCAGACTTCGCGCATGTCGGCTGGGCGCTTTTGCGGATCGAGCTGCAAGCACTGCTCGATAAGTTCTTTGCGGTTGCTGGGAACGTAGAAATCCGATGGCCAATCGATGTCTTCGACAGCCTCAGTCATGGTGGCAAGTTGCTCGCCATCTACCGCGTTCCCTGTTTCTGCGAGAGTCGCTTCGAGGGTGGTCTCGGTCAGCGTTGAATCGAGATCGAAGCTCTCAATTTCTGCTTCGGCGTATGCTTCAAGTCTCGGCAGGTTGCCTGTCAGTAGCTTGTAAGCAACGACACCGAAGCTGTAGACGTCCCAGCGAAAGCCCCTTCCGTCGGCCGAGTCCCGCGGGTCACGTAGTTGTTCCGGGCTGGCATAGAGGGGTGTGCCGACCGGCTCGAAGCCTTCGGCAGTGAGACCTCGACTCTGTCCGAAGTCACAAATCTTCACGTTGAAGGGCGTTTCGTTGGTCAGAAGAATATTCGATGGCTTGATGTCGCAGTGGACGATTTGATTCCTGTGGAGATAACCCAATGCGTCCGCAATTTGTCGAATCAGCCTCCAGCCTTCACGATGGTCGACATGTCCGCAAAGGCGTTCGAGTGTTCTCGTATCCCATTGGTTGTCCGCTCCCTGATCGGCATGCAAGCCCATCGCGTAGTAGGGCGGTTCGTTCAGCAGGTCAAAGTCGTGAAGGGTTACAATCCCCTGGTGCTCGGCGACTTGTGAGAGCTTCTCCAACTCTCTCGCCATATTGGAAAGATCGACTGCTCCGGGACGGAATATTTTTAGAGCCCGCTCCGAAATACCTCGGTAAGTCGCCCGAAAGACACGACCGTAGGCACCTTCCCCGAGCGGGGGGAAGTGAATCTGGTAGTCTTTGATACGAATGTTTTCTTCTTCGGGCACAACTCTTTAGGTTACTTGCTCAGACTTTGGACTTCTCCGCTCCAGCCATGGGGTGGGGGGGATCTGCGGAATGATAGGGCATTGTTCTTGAGCCAGTTGGTGGGAGGGTCATTCTCAGGGAGAGTCTCTAGTGTATCAATGGTGGCATCCCAATTCCGAGAAATAAAATGCTCAAGAGCAGATTCGTAAATCGCCGCGTTTTCTTCGCTGATGCCGGAACCTCCCACCTCAGTTGGGAGAACCAGCTCGTGAATGGGGTAGCTTTCCTCGAATCCGGCTGGACGAATTACGCAAAGTTTTCGAAAACGCCGATCCCTTTCTCCCCGAATTCGTTTCCAGGTATCATCTGAGATCAGCATCGGAATGTGAAATTCCTTCGCGATGCGTTCCAGCCGTGCTCCAAGGTTGGCGACACTTCCAAAAACACTGATGTGCCATTGTTGGGAAGGGCCAGTTCGTCCCACCGCTATCCTACCCGTGCTGATTCCAATTCTCACTGCTGACATGTGGCGCCCCAACTCCTCTTCGTATACGACGCGATCCGCCAGTCGGTGGAGAATCGCTTCGGCGGCTTCCACCGCTTCAAGCGCGTGGTTGTGATCTGCCACTCCAATATTCGGCCAGCCCCAGAGGCCTAGGGCTCCGTCCCCTGCGAAGTCGGTCACGACTCCGCTGCTGCGGAAGATTTCTTCGGTAATGAGGCCCACGACGCGTTGGTTCTCGTCGAGGCGATCAAGAATTTCGTCATCGCTCTTCGCTAATTCCAGCATTCGGGAATGTCCGCGCCGGTCAGCGAACATGACTGTGCAGTCGACCATCGCTGGCTCGAGCATGGACTGGTCCTGGTTCTGCATCAGGCGGCGCAGACCTGGCGAAAAGTAAGCGGCCATCTGGTCCTGCATTTTCTGCTCAGCTCTCGCTGAAAGGAGGCTTGCCACGATTGAGGTGACGAGGCGTATGAAAGGAACAAAGGAAGTTGCAGCTACTTCCGTAGCCTGGCGGGTTTCGAGGTAGGCAAACACGGGGTGTCCGTCCTTATCCCGGTAGACTTGTGCTGCATCGTCGGGCCGGGAGACGGGCATGATGATCACCCAGTCTACCTGTTCACCCAAGCTCTCCGCTTCGAAGACGCGCTTGTGCTCCTTCATCGACCAGATGTGAATGTCAGATGCCCGGAGGTTGTCGAGATCAATGCGGGAAAGCAAAGTCCGGCTCGGGCGAAAATCAGCTCGCGCGTTGGGATCGGGATTCAGAATCTTGTGGGCGACTCCCTCTTTTGAATTCTCCAGACCAATGAAGCTGCAGCTGACGCCGCGCTGCCCAGGAAGAGCGTTTTCGAGAAAGACAGAGGCACTGGTAAACAGTTCCGTATCTTCTGACCACCCCGTCAGGACCTGTTCCGGGAGATCTTTCTGCAGTAGCTTCAACTGCAATCGCAGACTGTATTCGTCGAGCTGAGCTACCTCGTCGTAGTCCTGGCTGGTAAGGGATGCGCTTTCAAAATTATCCTTCTTTTCTTCCAGTCGGTCCCGATACTTTTGAAGTGCTCCATCGAGATCTTCGGGAGCTAGCAGGCATACGAGAGCGGTTTCGCCCTTTGCTCCGATGAATACGATATCACCGGGTTGCAGCTTCACGGGATCGCAGAGAGCCTCACGATTGATGGGATGCTGTGCAGTGTAGAGCGCATTCGGTGTCGAGCGTCCGGTCAAGGCAGGGAGCCGGGATAGCGAGATTCCAGTCGATGTGCGCTTTGCTTCGCAGTGATTGCGACTGATGAGTCGATCATTCCAGGGTATCTGGAGTAGTTCGATATTCTCCCCTTCGAGGGCTTCCGGATTCCTTCCGATTCGTACGGGAACATCCGTGTCGACTGGTGCAACAGCCTGCTTGTCCGAAAGTTCCAGATTTACAGCGACGAGAAACATGATGGTTCAATTAGGCCTTGGGGTTCAAGCTTGTTGCAGTTCCTGAATGCCTTTACTGATGAAGGGTTGGATCAATTCTGCCGATTGCTCGACGGTCAGTGGATTTCCAGTTTCGATAGATAGGGAGGTCATTTGCACGTCGGAGATTCCACACGGGGTGATCGCTTGATATCCGCTGAGGTCTTCCGTCACATTTAGTCCGAATCCATGCATGGAGATCCACTTTCTAACCCCAACTCCGATCGAGGCCATTTTTCGATTCTCCACCCACGTGCCCGTGAGCCCTTCGCGGCGAGTGGATTCAATACCAAGACTATCGGCGAAGTCGATCAGAAAAGACTCAATTTGCCGAAGATAGGTGTGTAGATCTCGCCCGTAGCTGTTGAGATCGAGTATGAGGTATCCGACAAGCTGCCCGGGGCCATGGTAGGTGGCCTGGCCTCCGCGATTTGTTTCGACGACTGGGTGGGGGAGAGCATCCGTTTCACGGAGGCTGGATCGATCACGGGTACGACCAATCGTGTAGACAGGATCATGCTCAAGCAGCAGGGTTGTGTCACCGATCAAACCCTGTTGTCTCTCCGACACAAGGGTGTTTTGAAGGTCGAGGCCCTCATTGTAATCGACTCTGCCGAGCCAACGGAAATTCATGGGAGAAAAGGTGTAGCTTTGTTCAGCGAAAGCGTCAGGGGGTCTCGTCGACAGTTTCGTCCCGCTGGTAGATAGGGAGCTGTCGGTAGGGCACGGTGAAGGAAAGGACCATCATTGATGTGCCGTAGGTGCCACCGTTTCGACCGTTCGACCATGAGCCGTTGGATTGCTGCTTGGGAATATATTCTCCATACATCCAATCAGCATACTGCTCCCAGTAGCGCCCTCCTAACTGGAACATTGCCTGGGAATTGTAATAGTTCGCGTAGTATTCGTGGGCATTGTTCACGATTTTTATTCGATGCTGGAGAACGTATTCACCGGCGCGAAATGTGGATTCGGTACCGTGAAATCCGCTGAGTTCGAGGCAGAGAAGGCCGCAACCTGTCAGTGTTTCCGAGTGTCCCCAGGGATCCGTGTAGCCAAAGCGGCCGGATTCCTGGTCGTGGTTTTTCAAAACGTATCCGACAGCGTCCTTGATTGCCTCGTCAGGAATCGGAGCTCCATTCAATTTGCCGGATCGCAAAGCCATCAGTGCCCAGCCGGAGCAGGATAAATCCGAATCGCGGGAATCAGGCTTGTAGCGCCAGCCGCCCTGGTGCTTGTCATTTTTCGGGACGGACTGTGCTTCGAGAATCAATTTGGTCGCCTTTGCAAGAACTGGGGAAAGCTTGTCTTGTGTCTCAGGATCAACCATCCCGCTGCACTCGGAGAGAAAGAGTGTAGCGATGGTGTGAGCATACATCAGACCGTGACCGGAGTCCCCTTCATCGAGGAGGCCGTTGGGCCGCTGACTGTTCAGAACGTAGTCGATACAGCGATCCAGATTTTCAGAATAGTCCCCGTATCCAGGAGTGTATCCGGCAGAGAGATAGGCCATTCCAACGAGCGATACGACCCCGACGGATCGGCCGTAGGAATCATTGTAGGTTCCCTCTGCTGATTGATTTGACGCCAGGTAGGCAAGTGCCCGGTCGACGGCTCTTTCGACGCCTGTGCGGTGTTTTTGAAAAACCGAATTGGAGAGTGCTTCGTCCCCCTGTGCCCGCAGCGAGTGTGGAAAGAGAGTGATGGAAAGGAGGAGAATAGGAGAAATGGTTGTCTTCATTTTTTCTTTCCAGCTTCCTTCGCGATGACCTGAAAATAGCGACCAACCAACTCACGGTATTCGGCTGGCAATTCCGTTTCGATGGCAGTGGCATTGCCGCCAACGAGGGCTCCTTTGAAGCGCGCCCAATCCTCTACGCTGATGCCGAGTTGTTGCAGTTCGGGCGGAACGCCGTCGCCGTTTGCATCGGCAGCCTTCAGTCCGGTTTCATTGAGTTCTTCCGAAGTCGGATCACCGGTAAGTTCCTGCGGAGGCTGTGGCTGTTGGCCTTGCTGGCCGGGAGGGGTGTTGCCCTGCTGACCCAGCTTCGACATCGCGGTGCGGGCTAGCTGTTGCATTGCGTTGGCAGCCTCTTGCGACTTTTGCGCCGCCTGCTGAGCGTCCTGTGATTGGGCTGACTCAGCCATTTCTTCAAATCCATTTGCGAGGTCCTTGCTGTCGGCAATTCTCTCGTCAGCATCGGAAGGCTCGAGACCCTGCATGGTCTTTCCAATTGCTTGAGAAGTCTGCCCCATGGCTTGCGCGGCTTGGCTCAGGTGATTTTGGGATTGCTGCTGCTCAATCTGACCTCGCTGCATGGATGACCGGGCGTCGTTTGATAGTTCCCCTTCTTCCACGGTTCCTTGCTGCTCGGCGTTTGACTGTTGCTGCTGAGCCTGAGCCATTTGCTGACTTGCGTCGCTTGCTTTGTCCGAGCCGCGCTGTAATGCCTGCTCAGCTCGATCAGCGCCGGACTGGGCACTGCGTTGAGAGAGATTGCTCATGGCCTCCTCAAAGGCTTCGGCCTGATTCTGCAGTTCAGCAGCTTCAGCAGCGAGTTCCTCTTCCATCATCGCGAGCGCTTCCTGAAGTTGGCCTTGTCTGACTGCTTCAATTTGCTCAGCGAGTGCTTCCTGTCGGGCCGCCAATTCTTCCGGGCTGGCAGGGAGAGATCCGGGCTCGCCTTTGTCGCCCTCGGCTGATTCGTCGGATGGAGACTGTTCGCCTTCTGAGGCTGCTGCTTGCTGGGAGGAATCTTTCTGGCCGCTTCCTCCACTTTGACTCTCTGCAGAAGCCATCTCGCCTTCCTGTCCTTGTTCCTCGCTGGAGGGTTCGTAAGATTCCTGGCGGCTTTGTTCAGCCGCTTCTGCGAGCGTTTCGCTGGCTTGCGATGCGGACTCTGAGGCACCTTCGAGATTTTCTTCTCCGA
>JAKMGR010000653.1 GCA_022424805.1 Verrucomicrobiales bacterium | reverse complement strand
AAGGAAATTACGTCAGGTCTTCTGCCACGACGGAGTTCTGCTCCCGTGTGGAGAGTGCTTTGGCCTGCGCGACAACGGCGTCGACGTCGATCTCAAAACGATAGGCATGACAGTTAGGACAGATGTTCACCTTGCTGGCAACGATGGAGTCACATCCCATACACACCATGTAAAGTGCAGGGTTGCGGACGATTCGACGAGCCCTCTTGGCGCGGTCTGCTAAAGCGGTGTTCTCCTTTGTCATGCTCGAAAAAAATCTATTCTGTTTGAGAGTTTTTTGCAAGAATGAAATTAAAAAATTGCACTTTTCTCATAATTTTTAGAAAATTACTTCGATAGTTCATAGAGCTTAATCACTTATTCTCAGATTTGATCTGAAAACGGATGGCAAGGGTGTGGATTTTCCCGGGATGAAGGAAACGCGAATGGAAAAGAACGGCCTTTGGCCTCGCAAATGCCCACGAATTCGGGGCATGGAACGCTGGTTTTTCACTTCGTTACGAAGTGCAGCACAAAAAGCAGACTGAGGACGCCGAGGAACCAGTGCAGTTTCCGCGTTTTTCCGGACAGAATCATGAGCACGGTGTAGACGATGCATCCGCCTGCGATTTCTTCAGCGATTTGAAAGTTGAGCGGAATCAGGCTAGATGCCGCTGACATGCGAGTCGCAATTTTTCTCGCCACAACAACAAGCCCTTGCAAAGATTCCGACATGGCTTCGTCGATCGATCCCGTCGATAACATGTTTGGGACTGGAGTTACCCTCCTTCAGCGCATCCTGATTGGTTTTGCTGCGGGATGGTTTGGCAATTTGCTCAGCCGAATTTGCGCGTCGATTACGAGTTGGGATAATGTGCTGAGTCCGATGACGATTGTGAATGAGATCTTCGGGGACTTCGGCGCTTTTGAAGTTCTCGGCTTTGTGATGTGGCCACTGGTCCTTGTCTATTATCTCATGAAAATTCCGGTCTATGCTTTGCTCGTCGGGCCAATCCTGATTTTCTTTCTCGTCCGTATCGTTTTCACGGATGACCCGGTTCTATTCTGGACTCTTGGCATCATTGCCGCATTGGCACCGGGTCTGGTCATGACTGAGGGGAACTGGTGGTCGGTGATTCCTCTCGCCTTTATGTATATCGGTCTCGGTGCCGGACTCTGGTGGTCGCTGAACTACGAGCACGGAGAATGGATCGACGAAGTGAAGTCGTGGTTTGAAAAGGACGAGTCCTGACAGAGCCGCCAATCAAACAGGGTTAGGTATTCTGACACCGGCTACCATCTCGTCAGGCCTCCGGCCTACTCTTGGCAGATTCTGCCAGGTGATGTGACTTAACCCTGCTGGGTTTCTTCAGGGTTCGACTTCGGTGCTTTCTTTCACGGAGGCCTGAGAAGCGTTTTACCCGAAATCGGAGATGGTGAAATAGAATTGCATCGTGTCATAATGCGATTTTTTCTGGAACTCATCGTCCGGAGAGCGTACGAAACAGCACGATGAAACGATTTCTCCTTACTTGTCTCCTGCTCGCTCTGGCTGGCCCGGTTTTCTCTGACACCGATAAACCGAATATCATCTACATCATGGCTGATGACCTCGGCTGGGCGGAACTCGGGAGCTACGGTCAGAAGAAAATCAAAACGCCGAACCTCGACCGTCTTGCTGCCGAGGGGATGCGCTTCACGCAACATTACACATCCGCTCCCGTTTGCGCCCCGGCCCGGTTTTCCCTGATGACGGGAAAGCATGGCGGTCATTCCTATGTTCGCAACAATCACGAAATTGGTGAGTGGGACTCCCATCAAGGACAGCTTCCGATGCCGGAGGGCGAGATCACGATTGCGGAAATGCTTAAGGAAAAGGGCTATGCCACAGGCGCTTTTGGAAAATGGGGAATCGGCCGTCCGGGCTCGGAAGGGGATCCGCTCAACCAGGGCTTTGATCGATTTTTCGGATACAACTGTCAGCGCCATGCTCACAATCTGTTCCCCGAATACATTATCGACCAGGGAGAGCGCGTTCCATTGGAAGGCAATACGGCGACTGTCTACGGCAAGACCTACGCTCCGCAGAAAATCGCCGATGCTGCGATCCAGTTCGTCGAGGACAATCACGAGAAGCCATTTTTTGTCTACTATCCAACCATTATTCCTCACCTCGCCCTGCAGGTGCCTTACGACGAGTTGGCTCCCTACATTAACGAGTGGGACGAGACTCCCTACACGGGAAAAAGTTATCAGCCGCACCCGACTCCCAAGGCTGCCTACGCCGCGATGATATCGCACATGGACATGCAGATCGGACGCCTTCTCGATAAGCTGGAAGAGCTGGGGGTCGCCGACAACACGGTCGTATTTTTCACCTCAGACAATGGCACGACGATGCTGAAAGATCAGGTCGACTACGAGTTTTTTGAGAGTGTCGCCAACTTGCGCGGATTGAAGGGTGAGGTCTACGAAGGTGGAGTTCGTGTTCCGATGCTGGTTCGTTGGCCTGGAAAGGTGAAGCCGGGAACGGTGACGGATCATATCAGTGCTCACTACGATGCGCTCGCGACGATCGCGGACATCGTCGACATCGATGCAGAGCAGGCGCACGACGGAATCAGCTACCTGCCCACTTTGCTCGGCGAGAAGCAGCCGCAGCACGACTATCTTTTCTGGGACTTCGGTGGCTACGGGGGACAGGTCGCGATGCGCCAGGGTGAGTGGAAGGCTGTTCTGAGGAATCTCCACAAAAATCCCAATGCGGAACTGGAGCTGTATCACTTGGGGAACGATCCGTCCGAATCCAAAGATCTCGCGAAAGAGAATCCTGACAAAGCAACGGCTTTTCTCAAAGCGTTGATTGAAGCTCGCGACGAGCCGGAGGTGGAGAAGTTTCGCTTCTGGAAATACGAGTAATCTTCTATCGCCATGCCTGAACTCGCCGAGGTGGAATATTTCCGCAAACGATGGGACCCCGGACTTGGGAGTCGCATTGATCGCGTCCTCACAAATCCCAAGGCGCGAATCTACCGGGACATTCCCGCCGTTGCAGTTCAACGCGGATTGGGGGGCAGGAAACTGCTCGGCAGCGCCACGCATGGAAAACAAATGCTCTTTGAGTTTTCCGATGGGGCCTGGCTCGGGCTGCATCTGGGGATGACGGGCAAGCTTGTCTTTGAAACCCCGGTCTATGAGCCGGTGAAAAGCGATCACCTTGTTCTGGAAACTGCGGATGGAAAACTGGTCTTCAGTGACTACCGGATGTTCGGAAAGCTGACTCTCGACCTCACCGATCATGGCGGTCCGCCCAGGTGGTGGTGCGATTTGCCTCCACGAACTCTCGACAAAGGCTTTACCAAAAAGGCCCATACGACTTTCGTTCGTCGATTTCCGAAAACCCCGCTGAAAACTCTGCTACTGGACCAGCGGGGATTTCCTGGAATCGGGAATTGGATGGCCGACGAAATTTGCTGGCGATTGCAAATTCCACCTGCAACGAGAAGCGGCGAGCTCACCGATAAACAACTGGATGCGGTCTGGAAAATCACCCGCCAGGTTTCACGCGATGCCCTGCGAGTGATCGGGGACGATTGGAACACGCCTCCGAACTCGTGGTTGTTCAATCACCGTTGGAAAGATGGCGGGAACTGTCCGCGTCGAGGCTGTGGAACCGGATTGGAGAGAGCTGATTTGCGAGGGCGGACAACCTGCTGGTGCCCGCAATGCCAGGCGTAGTTATTTTCCGCTCAGCTCTGTCAACAACTCGAGCGCTGCCGCGCGAATTTTCGTTTCTGCATCGACTTCCAGATTGGCGGATCGAGCGGGCCAGGTTTCGTAGCCACCCCAGGTATGCTGCTCAGCAGTGGGAAGGTAGCCGTGGTAGCCACTGGCGAGCTCCATCACGAAAGTGTGAGGAAATATTTTCGCTGCTTTGATCGCGAGTCCGGTTTCCGCAAAGACCTCGCAGGGAATTCCGATGATCGCGAGATCACCGATGCGAACAGCCTGGAGCCGCACCTCTGCGGTATCGGGGTAGTTTGCGAGGGCGAGTGTTTCGCGTGCGTAGACCTGTGGTCGTGTCAGGCGCAACTTGTAGCCAGGGGGAGCCGCTGTTTCTTTGGCCCATGCGATACGGTCTGCATTGGGTTTGCGAACCTTGAGCTTCAACACGGTTTCCACTGCAGAAATCGAGCTATGCTCCCGGTGTTTGATCTTTTTCACAACGGGAGCGGAGCGCTTGGCGAGATCTTCTCCGATGAACTGCATTCGTTCGAATGGCTTAAACTTGCGCGCCGGCGCCGTGAGATCGTTCGCGTTTATATCCCCGCTCGTTCCATTGCTCATGATGCCGACAAACTCGGGACCAGCATCGAGCTCTTTGGCGATCGCGTTGGAAAAGATGCCGAAGTAATCAGCGCTCACATGTCCCCGACTGATTCCCCCCACGTAGTGCAATCCGTAGTTGCCCATCACGGCGATCGGCTTGTTTTCATTCGATTGGACGGAAAGGAGAAAGAGTTCGGTATCGACTGGCCCAGCAGGTTTGATGAGACCTTTCCGTCCCGGATTCATCCCTACGACTTCACCTGTTTCTCCAAAAGGGTTTTGCCTCGTTTCGACACCCTCGACAAACCAACGCCGGTTGTGAACATGCTCCGGAGCGGAAAAGCTTGACCACCCGGCGAGAGCGGGCTGGAGATTCCTGTCGGCAGCGATGACAGCTTTGGCGATGCCATCAGGAAGCGACTCGAGGTAGCTGGCAAAGGCCGGATTATCAATCAGTCCAACCATGCCCCGGGGAGTGCTGTGAGTGTGCGTGGCTGCGAGGATGACGTGGCTGCCCGGAATGCCCGTTTCGGCTTTGATCTTCTTTTTCGCCGCATCGAAGATCGAGTCCGAGATCATCGTGTTGTCGACCGTAGCGAGGGCGACTTTGGTTTTTCCATTCGAAAATACGAGAGCACGAACCTGGATACGATCATGGATTTGGGAAACCTCGCCGTTCTGGCTGATCGCTCCGTCGAGGGGAACGCCCATGGGTGGAGTGATGTCGCTGGTCGCTGCGCCTGCGGAAAATTCATCGGCGCTCGATCGTGGTGCACTTAGCGAAATCGCACTGATCAGGAAAAAGAAAAAGAGTTTCATCGTTACGATGAAACTCTCTTTTACAAACGACTGCAATTTCGGAGGCAGCGTAATCCAGTAAGGATCAGCCCCGGATAACGGCCCGGACGTAGCCGCCTTTTACTTTGAAATTCACGCGGTTGAGATTCACATCCATAGTGCCCGGTTGAACGACTCCGTCGTTCATGATAACTCGTGTCGTGAGCCCACGGGATTGGGCGAGCCCCTCGGCCTCTTGCAGTGACTTTCCGATGTAGGCAGCATCTCTGTGGGGAAGCTTGGAGAAAGGCCTGCGCCGCTCGGGTCCTGCCGACTCACCTGCGTAGCCCGTTCCCGGGTCGTAGGAAGACTGGCTCGAAGATGATTGGCAGGAGGCCAGAACAAAGGCAAAGGCAAAGGCAAAGGCAAGGAGAAGTGTGCTACGGATCATGTGTTTAAGATAACCCAATCACCATTGGTTCGTCAATAGCAGGAAATTTGAGAGTGCGAGATCCTGCTCTTAATTCGGGAGCGGAGGCGAAAGAGGGTTTGCTCAGCAACCTGACCCTGTTACGTGATCAGAAACCTCTGACCAAAAACGATCACAGCCCGAATTGCTTTTTCGTTCCGTCGAGAAACCAACTCTCGGGAAGCCAGCGTTTGAGGCGGGCGATGGTTTTGGCATCTTTTCCGACGAGCTGGCGAAATGTTTTTCCGTTATCGGCGATTGCCTTTTCGATTGCGGCGACGACCTCGGCGGGATCGCCGCCGTCTTCGAATCCTTCGTCGAGCTTCTGGCTGACAATGTCGCGAACGTCGTCGTAGTCGCTGATTGGTTCGCCGTTGCGGACCATCGCCTCTTTGATATTGGTTTGGAAAAAGCCGGGTTCGATCAAGGCAACTTCAACGGGCGAGTTTGCCAATTCGGATCGGAGGGTTTCGGAATATCCCTCAATGGCATGTTTTGCCGCGCCGTAAAATCCCTGACCGGGAGTGCCGACGAGTCCAGCGAGAGAACTCACCGTGATAACGAGCCCATTTCCCTGTTCGCGCATCAGGGGCAGGACGGCGCGGTTCATGCGAACCATTCCCCAGAAATTGACTTCAAAGATGACCCGGGCATCCTTGAGTGTCGTTTCTTCGAGAAGGCTGTTGTGGGATCGGCCCGCGTTGTTGATGAGGACGTCGATGCGACCATGCTGCTTCTGAACCTCGCTGACAAAGTCGGAAACGGACTCATCCGACGTAACATCGAGAGGAAGCAGGGCAAAGGCTTCTTCCGTTTTCGGATTGCGGCTCGTTCCAATAACGGTGTGACCCGACTCATGAAGCTTTTGAGCAGTGAGTCGACCGAAGCCGGAGGAAGCTCCGGAGACGACGATGATATTTTGTTTCATTGTCAGGATTTGCCGACTCCGGGGAGCCAGTAGTATTTCCGCTGAAAAGGAT
>JAKMGR010000617.1 GCA_022424805.1 Verrucomicrobiales bacterium | reverse complement strand
AATCCCGCTCTCGCCGTGTTTATTGAAAGTGAAGGGTGAAGCTAGGGCTACGCCGGTGCGACGCTCGGTCAGGAGGTTGTCGAAAGGGAGCTCCTGGCCATTGCGGCGGGTCAGTTCCGGTTTCGGATCAAAGGTGTCGACTTGAGACACTCCGCCGTTCAGGAAAATGTGGATCACCGCTTTCGCTTTTCCTGAAAAATGAACGCTACCAGTCGGAAGTCCCGCAGCGAAAGTTTCCCGTCCCATCAACTGGGCAAGCGCGAGCGATCCCATCCCCATTCCACTCTGGCGGAGAAAGTGGCGGCGGGAAAATTCGCCTTCGCTGTTCAACGAGAAAGACATTTGGTTCAGTCGAGAAAATGGAATTCGTTCGAGGCGAGCAACACGTGCGCAAATCGGGACCATGTGTCGAGATCAGATTGCTCCGAATGGGAGAGGTAGTCGAGGGAGCTCTTGACCTCGTCTGCGTTGGGAGAGCGACCGTAAGCAATTCGATAGATGGCTTGAATCTTCTCTTCGCTGTTTTCGATCTTTTGAATTTCAGGACGCTTAACGAGAGCATCGGCGCGCCCCTGGATGAAGCCGGAATTCAGGGCGAACAAGGTCTGCTGGGGGACGGTCGTGTCCGGACGTTTCACGGTGCATGCGCTGGGATCAGCTCCGTCAAAGGTGCTGACCATTTTCGGGATGACGTCACGATTCAGAAATGCGTAGATACTGCGACGTGGCGTGATTTTGTCATCGGTCTCTTCAAAGGGTTTTCCGCCGAAAGTTCGATCGAGCTCTCCGCTGACGGCGAGGAGACTGTCGCGCATGGCCTCAAGATCGAGACGGCGCGGAGGCATTCTCCAGAGAAGTTGATTCTCGGGATCGTAGTGTCGCGCATCGGGGTTTTCACGGGAACTCTGTTGCCAGACGGTGGAGAGAAGAATCCGACGATGCAGCTTTTTCAATGACCAGCCGTCTTCGAGAATTTTTTCGGCGAGAAAATCGAGCAGATCGGGATGGGTCGGAGGGTCGCCCCTTGTTCCGAAGTCGTCAGGTGTGCGAACGAGTCCTCGACCGAAGTGGTGCTGCCAGACCCAATTGGCAATGACTCGGCGGGTCAGTGGATTGTCTTTTCCGGTGATCGCACGAGCCAGTCCGAGTCTTCGTTCGCCGTCAGGAAATGGCTCCGCTTTTTCTCCTGACAAAATCCCAATGAAGCGTGCCTGAACAAAGTCGCCGCGAGCGACTGGATTACCCCGAAGGAAGACTCGACCGGCGTTTACCGGGTCGGGCGATTCAAAAAGGCTCATCGACCGGGGTGGGGAAGTTGATGTGAGATTGAGATTCTCTATGGTGCTGAGAGTTCCCCTAACGCTGTCGCGCACCCCGCGGTTCAGAATCATGAGATGCTTGGGATCATCGAAAGTGATCGCTGTAGGGGAGTCGGGATCGTAGAGGTGGTGGCGCAACTGACGCTCGATAGCGCTGTTGATCACTTGATGCTTCCTATCCTGATCAGGGATGATCGTTCCGCCCGGTGCGGCTTCAAGCGCAGCTTCGAGTTGCGCTTTCATCCAGTCTTCGTGAACTCGGGTAAAGACCGCGCCGTAGGCATCGGCAACTTTGGTAAAATTTTCTGGGGCACCTTTTTCCAATGCCTCAAGAATGCGAGGGTTCCACTTTGGTGCCGCCGTGCCGAGCTTGTGCTCGTCGGCGAATTTCTTCGGGTCACCATTTTCTTTTTTCAGAGCCGTTACGAGATCACTGCATTCTTGAGCGAATGATGTGTCTTCCAGCTTGGACAGGCGATGCCAGGGGCCAAAGACAGGATCGCTTTCATCAAACCGGGCAAGATACTTTCGCCACCGTTCAAGAATGACAGGTCGGCTGTCCTCGGTGCGATAGGAAAGGAAGGTTGTTGAGATATCCAGTTCTGGGGAGCCGGAGGCAAGCTCTCGAAGGTAGAGGGCAGTCTGCATACGGAGGCGACCTCGAAACACATCGCCGTGTTCGCGCACGATGTCATCGCGGAGTCGCTGGCGCTTTTCGAATTCGACTTCGTATTTCTCTGGGATTTCCGGCTCTCCGACGAGGGGCAGGTTGGCGGGCATTCGACTATTGGCGAGCGTCGTATGAAGCGCGTAGTAGTCGGTGGTGGGAATCGGGTCGAATTTGTGATCGTGACAGCGAGCGCAGGAAACCGTGAGGCCGAGCAGTCCGCGCGTGATGACATCGATCTGGTCATCGAGTTGATCATGTCGGTTGCGATACTGCCGCCCGACAGTCAGAAAGCCCAGCGCGGCGAGCGCGGGATCGTTTTCCTCCAGTCCCAATTGATCGGCGGCGAGTTGCTCAAGGATAAATTGATCATAGGGCCGATCGTCGTTAAACGCGGTGATGACGTAGTCGCGATAGGTGTAGGAAAAAGGGAATCGCTTGAAGCCGATCGCGCTTCCGCCGTGGGTATCGGCGTAGCGGGCCAGGTCGAGCCAGTGCCGGCCCCAGCGTTCGCCGTAGGCATCTGATGCGAGCAGGCGATCGATCACCTTTTCCCATGCATCCTTCGAATCATCGGAAGTAAAGGCTATGACTTCTTCCCAGCTTGGGGGAAGTCCCGTCAGGTCAAAGGTAGCTCGTCGGATGAGCTGTTCGCGAGTCGCAGGCGGGGAGAGCTCGAGCCCTGCCTCCTGAAGACGCGCGAGGAGAAAACGGTCAATATCTGTGACGGGGCGATTCGTTGTTTCAATCGACGGAGGTGTCACTTTCTTCAGCGGCTCAAAGGACCAGTGCTTTTCGTAGGGCGCACCATTCGCGATCCAGTGCCGGAGTGTTTTGATCTGGTTTGCGGTTAATTTTTTCCCCGTGTCAGGTGGCGGCATAATTTCGTCGGGATCCCCGGCACTGATGTGACTGAGGAGCTTGCCTTCAAGGACGGGCTTGGCTCCCTCGCGCGTGTCGAGTCTCAAGTCTGCCTTGCGGTCAGCTGCGTCAGGGCCATGACAGGCAAAGCAATTTTCCGAGAGAATGGGCAGAACGTCGCGCCCGAAGTTGGGCGACGAAGCCGCAATGGCAAAATTGTCCCCGCCGGAAATCAGCACGGTAACTGCAAGGGTGATTGCAGCGAGGACTCTGGACTTTTCGATCAACATAAAGAAAGTAGGAGAGTGTATCTGATCTTCTCCGTGCAGAACATCACGGGATTCCGTGTCCCGTGGAAACTCGGAATGCCCCGGAGAAATGAGGGTTTACCTCTATCAGATTTTCGCGTAGCCAAGAGCATGAAGATTCGATCTGCTTTCCTTATTCTCGTCTCCAGCTGCCTTTTGAGCTTAGTCGCTGCAGCAGATGATCGACCCAATATCGTGTTCATTCTCGCTGATGATCTTGGGTATGGGGACATCGAGGCTTTCGGAGGGGACTTCTGCAATATCGATACGCCGCACTTCGATCAGCTTTGCCGGGATGGGATGAAATTCACGGATGTGCACGTGACGGATTCGGTCTGCGTGCCGAGCCGGACTTCCATCGTGACCGGGCGCTATGCGCTTCGATTCGGTGAGAAAGAGAAGGGAGGTCCGTGGGGCTTTATCGGTCTGCAGTTCCCCGAGACTCAATTCACGGTCGGAGATATGTTTCTGCGGGCAGGGTATTCGACAGGCTACGTCGGCAAGTGGCATCTCGGGACGCGCATGACGACGAAGGATGGCAAAGTGCAGGGGCCGGAGAATACCGACTTTACCAAGCCGATTCAGATTGGGGTTTCCGACTACGGGTTTGAAGATACGTTTTTTCTTCCAGGCTCGCTCGACATGTTTCCGTATGCTTTTGTCAGGAACAAGGAATGGCAGGGGCGTGTGAAGGCGCAGAAGGGGTGGAGTGCTTTTAATCGAGTTGGTCCGGCTGCGGAAGATTTCGTGGATCATGAGGTGTTGCCCACTTTCTGTAATGAGGCGGATCGCTACATTGCGAGCCAGGCCAAAGCGGAAAAACCGTTTTTCCTTTTCGTAGCGCTGACTGCACCTCATACCCCGACTTCGCCGGAACCGGAATTCCAAGGGAAGAGCAGGATCGGAGCCTACGGAGACTTTGTAATGAATACGGATGCCTGCATTGGTAAGATTGTGGATTCGTTAGGGCGAGCCGGATTGACGGACAGCACGCTGGTGATGGCTTCGTCTGATCATGGTCCCGGGCACTACTCCGGTAGCAAATTGGAGGCAACCGCCTTTCAGATGAAGGAAATGGAAAAGGACGGGCACCGATCCAATGGGCCGTGGCGCGGCTACAAATTTTCTGCGTTTGAAGGTGGAAACCGGGTTCCTTTCGCCGCGAAATGGCCGGGGACGATCCCGGCTGGGACCGAGAGTGGTTCGCTGATTGGTTTGAACGACCTCTTCGCGACTTGGGGAGAGATTGCCGGAGTTGAGCTTTCTGACTCCGAGGCTCCTGATTCGATCAGTTTCCTTGCGCAACTGCAGAACCCAGAGGCCGATCCTCTTCGCGAATCAATGGTGATTCGGGGAACGCGCGGCAACGTCTATCGTAAAGGAAAGTGGAAGCTGTTGCTCTGTCCGGGAAGTGGGAGCGCCGGGCCTTTTGCTACAGAGCCGATTGCTGATGACGCGTGGCTTGCTGCAATTCAAACGCGTGGGCAGAAGCCGAAGAATTATGCGGAGTTGGAAAAGGCGCCCTTCCTGCAGCTGTTCGATCTCGAAGCTGATCCGGGAGAAACTACCAACGTCGCGAAAGAAAACGAGGAGCTGGTGGCGGAGATGATCCGAGAGTTTCGCGAAGTGCTGAACAACGGGCGTTCCACACCCGGGCCAAAATTGCCTAACGGTCGGGAGTTGAAAGTCTTTCACCCTGTGCCCGGATTTGTCTGGGCGAAGTGAATTGCTCTTCGAATCTTGAAGGACCGGGGCTGAGGACTTGTTAAGCCGTCGAAAGCGGCGACGGCGTTCTCTAGAGCCGCTGCTAATTCCTGAGCGGTGATTTCATCATCTGAATCGAAATTGTTGTAGAAGGAAGGGAAGCTGAAAGTCGCTTCTGGGGCAGCAAGGGCAGTGGCTCCACCACGTCCACTGGAGGGATGTAGCGAGTAGCAGCACGGGCTTTCTAGCCTAGACTTTTGAATCGATACGTGGTGTCCAGTCGTAGAGGCTTGTAAAGGCAGTCGAGCAGGAGCCGTTGTGCTAGGCCATCGAAATAACAATTCGATCGTGAGATTCGATCAGTGATTTAAAATCGTGCGCAGCGGCGGGAATGCCGTTCGATTCTTCTTCATCTGAGCTGCAGATCGAAAGCTCGAATTGTCGCAGGTCGAGTTCGGTGATTTCGGCTCCCGATATTTTGGAAGCTGCGTAATTGGCCAGTTGGCGATTGATGGATGTGGAGCTGGTCGAGGCTCCGAAGTCGAGAGTCTTCATGTTGGGTCGGGTGAGTAGGATGTCGGATAATTGAAAATGGTCAGGATCAGTTCAGCCGGAAGAGGAGAAGTTCGGAGTCTTCGCTTGCCTCTATGGAAAATCCTTGTGGGGCATATTCAACCGCGAGTCCGTCAGCGGTTTCCAGAGTTTCTCCCATAACGGAAAGTTCTCCTTTGATGACCTGAATCCAGGCATGAGGGAGCTGGTCTGAGCCTGAAACTTGCAGCGTCGACTCCGAATCAGCTCTGCCGAAGTGGATCTCTGCATGCTGGCGAATCTTGGTAGAACCGTCGCGTCCGTCACCGGAATACAGCAATGTCAGGGCGTTGTCTTCCGCAATTTCCGCGAGCTGCTTTTCCGCATAGCGCGGTTCGCCTCCGGCGATATTGGGCCGTAGCCAGACTTGGTAGAGATGTGTTTTTTCTGAATCGGAAGGATTGAATTCGCTGTGGGTTATGCCGCCTCCTGCACTCATGTATTGCAGGTTGCCCGGCTCGATGATGGCCCCGTTTCCCATGCTGTCTTTGTGCTCGAGCTTGCCCTCGATGATGTAGGTGAAGATCTCCATCTCGGCGTGGGGATGAGTTCCAAATCCACCCCCGGGGTGGATCGTGTCGTTGTTCATCACCCGCAGAGTTCGAAAACCTATGTGGGCCGGATCAAAGTAATCGGCAAAGGAAAACGTAAAGCGCGCCTGCAGCCAACCGTGATCAGCGTGACCTCGTTCATCTGCCGGCCGCTTCGTGATTCTGGTTTCAAGTTTCATACACGACCCGACGCTGCGAAGCTCGTTACCTTACTCCTGCCTCTTCTTTGGTAGCAGATAACACGCTGCCTCGCGATCATTACGAACGAGCAGGATGCGTCCCGCGACGGCGGGAACGTTCCACGTCATACTGCTGAGAGCGTCTTCGATGCGGCCGGTTTCGGTGAAGCCTTCGGGACCAATTTTTCCGATGACGACGGGGCCCTTTTCGGATTGAATCAGTATGTGATCGCAAAAGAGCAGATTTTGGCCGAAGCCGAATTTCTCTTTCTTGTAGGTCTTGGTTCCGTCCTCGAGGCTGATCGCGGCAAGACGACCTTCATCGAGTCCCCAGGCCCAGCCCTTGTGGATCGCTGCGGAGCTGAATTTCGTTTTCATCCGGTTCGAGTTCCAGACTTCGTCGGTGGACCAGCCTTCTCCGTCCTTGGAGATTTCGATGAGTCGAGTTCCAACGCCGTAGCTTGCTGTCACCAGAATTCGATTTTCGCCAACGAGATGAGGCTGGCCGACTTTGGGAAACTGCCCCTTCCACTCGTGTCGCCAGATTTCTTTTCCAGAAGCGGGAGCTATACCGGACACACTCTGGCGATTCACACTGACGATCTGGCGAACCCCGTGAATGGTTAGAATGCGAGGCGATGCGTAGCTGGCACCTTCTCCCTGGTAGGTCCATTTTGTTTCTCCGCTTTCGAGATTGAGCGCTGCATAGGTAACGCCGGACTTGCCCGATACGAAATCCGTTCCGGCGAAGAGTACTGCTTTCAGTTCGGGTAAAACAAGAGGGGCATTTGCAATTCCCCAGCGTTGCGTCTCGCCTCCGAATTCATCGATCATATGACGTGACCAGATTTTTTTTCCTGTTTCCAGTGAGAGGCAGTTTGCGATGCCGGTTGCGCCGACTGCGTAAACTTTGTCCTCGTGAATTCTTGGTGTGGCCCTGGGTCCGTCGCCTCCCATTCGTGCTCCGGCATTCTCCTCTTTGATCAAAAGCAGCCGCGTTTCCAGATCATCGTAGTGCCAGATTTCTTTCCCGGTCGCGATGTTGAGACAGAGGACCCGTTCTGCGTCGCCAGCTTGTTCCTGGGTGATCGCCCTATTTCCCGCGACGACAAAACTCGACCAGCCTTTACCGACCGCTCGCCTCCAGAGCAGCTTCGGTTGAGTCGTGCTCCAGTCCGTCGCGAAGGAAGGTGCTTCCCAGATGCCATTCCGATCAGGTCCGAAAATCGTTTTTAAATCTGCAGCGGCGCCGAGGATGCGTCGTTCATCAGTGCTGAGGTCTGACTGCACAAGCGGTTCAGCGATAGGTTCCGCGGTATCAGGTTTTTCCCAGACAAAACGAAATTTTGGAAACGAGGATCCGGAAGTGGATCCCTCGTAGCGAAGCAACAGGACACCCAGTATTCCAAGGAGGAGGAAGCACCCGAGCGCGATGAAGAATGGCTTCACTCGCGTTTTGAAAATCCCAGGACCAAATCCCAAGAACCAGAGTCCGAGCAGAAACAGGGCTGCGAGAGCGACCAGCGGATACATCCAGTTCATCATCGTCATTCCAGTCGATGTGATTGAGAGAACGGCTCCGGCACAAAGGAGGACGATGGCGAGCAGGGTAAAGTATCGGAGGAAGGTTTTCATACGGAAGACCTAATTAATAGGGTAAAGAGGTCAGCGGCGAGGCTGGAGTGGATAGAATTTCCTTGTTTACTTGATTCCGTTGCCGGAAGCTTGCCGACATATGGCAAAACCGGTAACAAGGCGAAAACAAGCAGGTAGTGGACTTCGGTTGCTCATGACGGCGGCTTGTCTTGTTGTAGTCCTTACGGGCTTGAAATTGGCGGCGGAACTTTTTATCCCGATCTTTCTGGGGCTTTTCCTCGCCCTCTTGTCCATGCCGATATTGAACTGGCTCGACAGACACGGTTTTCCGCGGCCTCTGGCTGTTCTCTCCACCGTTGTCATCGATCTGCTTATCCTCGGAGTAATCGTACTGCTCGGATCAAGTGTGATGGGAGATTTTCAGGATAAGAGCAAGGAGTACACAAAGCGGCTGCAGATCCAGGCAGCCGATTTTTCCCGGACGATGGATGAAAAGATCGCTCGCCTCGAAAATTTTTGGGCGGAGTCTACAGATCTGGAGGACAGGAAAGAGCAGAAGTCGGAACCTGAGTCAGAGAAGTTAGAGAATCAGACTCCCGTTGATTCGAACTTGGAGCCAGAAAAACCTAATGAGGTTGAAGGAGAAGGTGTCGATGCAAAAGAGGGGATGGCTCTCTTCGGAATCGAGGAAATCACATTCAGCAAGCTTTTCGAATTATATTTTGATGAGAATCGGCTTCTTGAAATCGTCGGGCAGTTCGATGTGGTGAATCGTTTTACCTCGCTGGCTACGAAATCCTTCTTTGCTCTCATCGTGATGATCTTCGTGCTCGCCGAATCCAACAGCTACGCGACCAAAGTTCGTGATGTTCTGCATGTGAGTGGCCCTGACTTGCGTCGCTTCCAGAGTATTTCTCAGGACATTCAGAAGTATCTCGGAATCAAGACAGCCGCGAGCGCTGCGACGGGACTTCTCGCCATGTTGACCTGTGTTGTTTTCCGCGTCGATTTCCCGCTGCTTTGGGGATTGGTTGCGTTCCTGTTCAACTACGTTCCTGCGATTGGGTCGATCATGGCAGGTGTGCCGCCGGTGATTCTGGCTCTGATTCTTCACGGGTTCTGGCCTGCGGCAGGAGTGATGGCCTGTTACCTCGCGATCAATGTGACGATCGGAAATTTCATCGAGCCCATGCTGCTGGGTGAGCGTTTTGGATTATCGACGACGATTGTTGTCTTATCTGTTCTGGTGTGGGGATACATCTGGGGCCCGGTAGGAATGCTGCTCGCAGTCCCGCTAACCATGATGGTCAAAGTAATGCTGGATAACAGTTTTGACTTCCGGTGGATCTCAGCGTTGATGGGCAAGAGGCGGGGAGATTCCGGAGATGAAGATGAACCAGTCGAGGATGAACCACTGGCTGATGCTGAGCCCGAAACGGCCTAGGGAATTGCGCCATGATTTCTAAGGCGGATTTTTTCGCGATATGGTGAATTTTTCGGTGAAGGGCTGGAAAATCTTGAAGGTGAATCGCGGGTAGCGGTGCGCGCAGAACCTACGTAACACTGTTTGCTGATCGGCCCGACTCTGTTGGATCCTTGATCATACCCTGTTTGGTCGAATGCAGGTGGCGAAGGGATAAATGCGTTTTCTCTGCTTTTCCGCGTGACAATCCCGTGACGGTTGCTTTGTTCGACTAGAGTTTCCGCTCCGCACACATGAACATCCCCTCGTCGGACTTATCCGAACCATTTTACGAAGGCTCCGTACAGCGTCTTTACGCGGTGACGGGGGATGATTCGGTCATGGTTACGGAGACGACGTCGCGAGGTTCCGTTTTTGATGTCGGTGCGCTTTTTGAAATTGAGGGACATGATGTGAATCGTGCGCTCTTTCGCCACATCCTCTATTCCAAAATGGGCGATCCGGAAGCGTGGCGACGCGTCCGCTCGGCAATCGAGTCCGATCCTGATCTCGACGATGCTTGCCGCGCGGAACTCCTTTCCGGTTCGTTGGAGCATTGCTGCGAACATGGCGCGCGGACACATCATGAAGGAATGCTCGATGCTCAATCGGGCGAAGTGATATGCAATGGTGTTCCGGAAAACCCAAGTGCCTGCAATGTCGTTCGTCGTTACCAGATCTTGAAACCCGATCGAATCGAATTGCTGGGAGCCCATCTTTTTGACTACGCGAAGTTTCCGCAGGAGGACGGTTTTGTTGTTCCTCTCGAATACATCGTTCGTTTTGGTATCACCAGCGCGAGTTCGGTTTTTCGGAAGTATCAGAAATTGGACGAGTCATCGCGCCGTGTCTTTGAGTGCGAGCTCGGAGTCGGTCGTCCGCTCGAAGCCTGGCAATTCCTCGATCGTCCGATTGGTGACTTTACCAGCAAGTTTGAGCCGGAGGATCGCATGGTCGACAAGCAGGAGGCGCTTGTGATGAGCGGTCTGCGCGGTGAGCAGTTTGTCGACAGCAGTAAACTTGCGATCCTCGGTGCCTGGCTCGTGCGCCAACTCGTCGGCGAAATTGGTCTCCAGATGTGGGACATCAAATGGGAGTTTGCGAAAGACGGGAAAGATCTCGTTTTTGTCGACACGATCGATACCGATTCCTTCCGTGCGACCATGTTCCTCGATTTCGAGGGAGAGCGATTTGTGAATCATTACAACAAGCAGGCGATGCGGGACTATTTCACGCTGCTCCATGCTGACTGGATCGAAGACATCAAAACGGCGAAATCTCGCGGTCGAGAAGAGGGTGTCGCCTTTACAGAACTCCTCGCGGCGGGGCAGTCAGCGGGCGATTATGCCGCGACTCCAGAGGTCGGTTCTGAGTTTCTTTCGATTCAGGAAACGAAAATGACAGCGATCCGGGAATTCATGCTCGGCACTGCTGAAGCCGAAGCGGTTCGGGATCGCTTGGTCAAAGCAGGGCTGGAAGAGATCAATTTCTATCAAAAAAACGACGTGATCGATGGTTTTCGAAAAATTAACGGCATCTCTTGAGCAAGCATGGTTGACTCATCTGCAATCCCACCATACAAGAAGGTAGTGGATGCTGAAATCAGCTGAAACACCCTTCCCCGAACACCTCTGCACAAATGCGGGAAACCTTTGAAATCAGTGACCGGTATATTGACGCCGGCGACGCAAACGGTCTTTTGTATGAACCGCTCGACGGCGGCGCGACTTTTCGCGCGACGCGCCGATACGAGATCGAGTTCGATGGAGACAAGAAGACCCTGCAGGCTTTCATTGAGAAAACCCTGCTCGATCCGATCAGCCAGAAGCTTCATGAAGGGGAGGATGCCGCTCTCAGCGATTACACTTTCGTTCTCGAATACGGCATGAAGCCCGGAGCTCTTGATCTGGAGAAGGAGGCTATTCTTACCTATTACAAGGGCATCGAAGAGCCCAGCTTTGAATTGAAAGAACTTAAAATCCGTCAGCGCATCTATTTGTTCGGCGGTAAAAGCGACGACTCTGATCGCTTCGTTCGCGACATTTGCAACGCGGCGATTCACAAATGGAACGTGATCCAAGCAGGATGAGCACCGACAACGAAACCATTCTCGATTCGATTGCGGAGGCTCCGGCCGATCATTACCGCATCCTTAAAATCTCTGACCTCGATGGCGACAAGCTTCATGAATTGAGTCAATTCATGAAGCTATCTCTCTCGAAAGAGGACATGCTGGCGATTCAGGAAATCTACAATGATTGGGATCGCGAACCGACTGATGTGGAATTGGAGGTTATTGCACAGACCTGGAGCGAGCACTGCAAGCACCGGATTTTTGGAGCGAATATCGATCACGAGGTCGATGGCGAAAAGGAGTCGGTGACCTCTCTTTTCAAAACCTATATTCACGACGTTTCTCAGCGCATTTTTGATTCCAAACCGGGATTTGTTCTTTCGGCTTTTCACGACAACGCGGGCTTCATCAAGCTCGACGAGGATCAGGCGATCTGTCTGAAAGCTGAAACGCACAACCACCCCAGTGCGATCGAGCCCTATGCGGGAGCGAACACGGGACTTGGCGGCGTGATCCGTGATATTCTCGGAGCGGGAAAAGGAGCGAAGCCGATTGGGTCGCTTGACGTTTTTTGTTTCGGCGCACCGGACACCTCGATGGATAACATCAAGGCCGATGATGTGCTGCATCCGCTTGGGATCATGCGCGGTGTCGTTCGCGGTGTTCGCGATTACGGCAATCGGATGGGGATTCCGACGATCAGTGGTGCGATCCAGTTCGACGATGCATACATTTACAATCCGCTGGTGTATTGCGGAACGGCCGGAGTCATTCCGATCAAAGATATCGACAAGGAAGTCAGAGCTGGGATGAAAGTCATCGCGGTCGGCGGCCGGACTGGGCGCGACGGATTGCACGGGGCTACCTTTTCTTCTGCGGCCCTGGATACGGACTCTCACGAAGAGGACCAGCAGGCTGTCCAGATTGGAAATCCGATCGAAGAGAAAAAAGCGGCAGACTTTGTTCTCGCAGCTCGGGACAGGGGACTGATCGAATTTATCACCGATTGCGGAGCAGGTGGTTTTTCCAGCGCAGCTGGTGAGATGCTTGAGGAATGTGGTGGTGTCATCAATCTCGACAACATCACTCTGAAAGAAGGGGGAATGGTGAGCTGGGAGATCTTTATCAGCGAAAGTCAGGAGCGCATGGTGCTCGCGGTTAAACCGGAGTCTATGGTTGAACTTCAGGAACTGGCCGATCTCTACGAGACGGAAATGATTGAGCTCGGCGAGGCCGACGGATCGGGAATTCTGAAAGTGACGCATCATGGCGAGACGGTTTGTCAGCTCGATTGCTCGAAGCTGCACGATGCTCCGGTTCGCGAAATGACCTCGCGCTGGGAAAAGAAAACGAAGGAAGTCGATCCTCCGGTCTTGATGGATGCAGGGGAAACGCTGAAAGCGATCCTCGGTGATTTTGCGATCGTTTCCCGGGAGCCGATCATCCGGGAATACGATCATGAAGTGCAGGGCAATACCGTTTTGAAGCCGCTTGCCGGTGCAAGTGGCGATGCCCCGCAGGATGCGACCGTTCTCCGAATCGATGGCAGCGATCGACTGATGGCGATGGGCCTTTCGATTCTTCCCGAGTGGGGGAAAACGGATCCGTACGCGATGGGAACTGCCTGTGTCGACGAATGTATTCGTCAGCTCGTTGCGGCAGGTTCCGATCCGGATCGCATTGCGATTCTCGATAATTTCTGCATGGGCAATCCCGATGCCGAGGAAGAACTTGGTGCGCTGGTTGAGACGGTGAAGGGCATTGCTGAGGCCGCCGAAGCCTACGGAGCTCCTTTTGTTTCCGGAAAAGACTCTTTCTACAACTACTTCGAGACTGACGATGGCCCGGTTTCCATTCCGGTGACGATTCTGGTGAGCGGAATGGGAATCATTGACGACGCCGAGCATGTTGTTGGGGCTTCCCTGCGACGCTCCGACAGTTTGTTAGCCATCATCGGGACTACTGGCACGAAACTCGGTGGTTCTGTCCTTGCCCGCCAGTTGGAAATCAACAACGCCGAAGTTCCCGCGACTGATCTTGAAGTCGCGCTCGAGTCCTACCGCAAATACCACGAGGCAGTGAAGCAGGGACTTATCCTTTCGGCGCATGATGTCAGCGAAGGAGGGCTCGCCGTTACGCTGGCAGAGGCCGCTTTCTCCGGGAAAGCCGGACTCGAAATTGATCTTTGTTCTCTGCCCATGGATGACGATGCGTCCAAGGCAGCGATGCTCTTTGGAGAATCTCCTTCGCGACTTGTCGTTGAAGTAGCTCCAGGAAATCTGGAGAAGTTGGCGGACCTTTTCGAAGGGCTGCCTTTTGCCTGTCTCGGACGCGCTGCGGCGGAGCATTCGAATCTACGGATCGAATGGGGCAAAGAAATCCTGATCGATGAACCCCTCGACGAGCTCAAAGCAATATGGAAGAACGGCCTCGCGCAGTATTATTGAAATTCCCCGGCACGAACTGTGACAGTGAAACCGCCCGCGCTCTCGAAACGGTCGGATTTGTCACCGAGATGATTCCAATCTCGGCACTGAAACAGGAGTCTATCGACGGAGTTTCCCTTGTTGTTTTGTCAGGAGGTTTCAGCTATGGCGACTACGTCATGGCAGGTCGTCTTGCCAAACTGGTTACCGAGCAGAAGATTGGAGAGACTCTGAGAGATTTTCGTGACAACGGAGGATACATCCTCGGGATCTGCAATGGATTCCAGATATTGACGCAGCTCGGACTACTGCCCGAGGGCAGTCTTGTCGAAAACACGAGTGGTCGCTACCAGTGCCAGTGGGTGTCGCTCGAAAACCGAGCACCAGAGAGCCCCTTTCTCTCTCAGCTTCCTGAGTCATTCGAGTTTCCCATCGCGCATGCTGAGGGGCGGCTCGTAACATCCGAGGCATCCATTGCGGAGGACTATCGTGCAAATGGGGCCGCAGCGTTGACCTATACCGAGGACGTGAATGGCAGCTTTGAGCAAATCGCGGGGCTGCAGGATGAGTCAGGTCGAGTTTTCGGTTTGATGCCGCATCCGGAACGTTTTCTTCGCCGCCGGGATCACTACGATCCCGATTGGAGCGGGGGAGAAGAGGGCGAAGAATGGGGGAGTGGATATTATCTCTTCCGGTCTCTCTACGAATCTGTAACATCTGACGAGGAATGAGCGAAGAATACACCTACAAAGGCGCAGGCGTTGACATCGAGGAGGCAGCTGCATTGGTTGGCGACATCGGTGAGCTTCGCCGCCGCACGGAAGCCAAACGATCGCTGATGCAGTCCTTCGGGTTGTTTGCAGCGAGCTATGACCTTAGCGACTACAAAGAGCCGGTCATCGTGACAGGCTGTGACGGAGTCGGGACGAAGCTGGAGCTTCTCCTGGAACACGATCAACTCGAGACAGCGGGGCAGGATCTCGTCGCCATGAGCGTGAATGACATTCTCACAACCGGAGGTGATCCACTACTATTTCTCGATTACGTCGGCGTTGGCCGAATCGACAAAACAAAAATTAAGCGGCTCATCGCAGGAATGGCCGATTACCTTGCGAGCTGTGACTGCATTCTTGCCGGAGGCGAAACGGCTGAAATGCCCGGTGTCGTTCCCGATGGAGTGATCGAGCTCAGTGGGTTTTGTGTCGGCGCTGCCGAAAAGCCGGACTTGATTGATCCGAGTCGAATTTCTTCAGGAGATAAATTAATTGGTTATCCCAGTGATGGCTTCCACGCGAACGGCTGGAGCTTGATCCGCCGCATTCTAGATGCCAACCCCGGCCTGATCGACGACGACGAGTGGGCTCAATTTCTCGCCCCGACGCGATTGTACCACGATGTCGTGGCCGGACTTCGCGAGCGTAATCTGGACGTCAAAGCGATGGCCCACAATACGGGCGGAGGGCTTCCCGAAAACCTGGAGCGCTTACTCGGGGAAAACGGAGCGACAATAGAAATCCCGAAATGGGAACTCGGTGCTGTTGGGAAAATTCTTTCTTTTATCGAAGATGCCGAAGCCATTAAGACCTTCAACATGGGGTGGGGATGGATTGTAATTGTTCCCGCCGAACAGGCTGAGGAGGCGGCTGGGTTCCACGATGGTGCTCTCGTCATTGGCGAGGTTGACTCATCAGGTTCTGTGAATGTTTCAATCCGCTAGATGAGCGATCCGATCCATCATGAGTGTGGCGTGGCCATGGTCCGGCTGAAGAAGGATCTTGCCTATTACAAAGACAAATACGACACCTGCATGTGGGGCTTTCAGCGGCTCTACCTGCTGATGGAAAAGCAACACAACCGGGGCCAGGACGGCGTCGGGATCGGTTGCTGTAAGCTGGATATGCCTCTGGGTGCTCCTTACCTTTTTCGCGCGCGCAATGCGAAGCGGGATTCTCTCATCAAGTTGATGGAGGAGCAGATCAAATCGATCACCAAGTTGGAGCGACGGGGTCGGCTTGATCCTGACGATCCAGAATCCTTCAAGCGCAATTTCGAGTTTGGCGGGGAAGTCCTCCTTGGCCATCTTCGCTACGGAACATCAGGCACTTTTGGAGAAGGAGGCTGTCATCCTTACGTTCGTCGGACCAACTACACGACAAAGACGATGATGGTGCTGGGCAACTTTAACATGACCAATGCCCGAGATCTGAATCACCACTTGATTGATCGCGGGCAGCACCCTGTTTTTGACACGGATACGCAAACCGTGCTGGAGGAGATCGGCTACCATCTCGACGAAGCGCACGATGCGATATACCGCCGCGAACGAGACAAAGGAACGCCCGGAAAGGAAATTCCAGCGATCATTGCCGAGGAAATCGACATTTCCCGAATTCTTCGTAAGTGTGGAGAAATATGGGATGGAGGATATTCCATTGCGGGTGTGATCGGAAATGGCGACGCCTTTGTCCTGCGTGACCCAACTGGGATACGTCCCTGTTTTTATTACGAAGACGAAGAGGTTATTGCTTTCGCGAGCGAGCGTGTGCCGCTAATGACCGTCTTCAATGCGCCGATCGAGGCAGTGAAAGAATTGCCAGCTGGTCACGTAGGGATGATGGATCACCGAGGCGGTCTCGAGATCAGGGAATTTGCGACTCCGCGTGAGCAGTATCCGTGCTCGTTTGAGCGAATCTACTTTTCTCGTGGAAACGATCCCGATATCTATCGCGAGCGGATGAAGCTAGGGGAGAACCTCGTCCCTCGCGTATTTGAGCGGATTGAGGACGATTTCGACAAAACCGTTTTCAGCTTCATCCCAAACACCGCCGAAATTGCTTACTACGGAATGATGCATGGCCTGCGTAAATTGCGACGGGACCAGGTCAAAGCCGAGATTTTGAAGGCTGCGGCTGAGGGATTGCTCGACGAGGATGCGATCGACAAGCTCATTCTGAAGAGTTGGCCGCGTGGGGAGAAAATCGCGCACAAAGACATCAAGTTGCGGACTTTTATCGCCCAGGAGAAAGGGCGCGATCAAATGGTCTCGCACGTCTACGATGTTACCTACGGACAAATTGCTCCCGACGAAACTCTCGTCGTGATCGATGATTCCATTGTGCGCGGGAC
>JAKMGR010000605.1 GCA_022424805.1 Verrucomicrobiales bacterium | reverse complement strand
CTCCAGTTCCAGCCACGCCCCGTTGCCACACTCATGGGCAAGGTGATTTCGCTAATCGGAATGCCCTGCGGCGCGGAAAGGACTGGAATTCGCGGATATTCGCTGACTTGTGGTCGCGATGCGAAAGGAAAAATTTCCTCCTCAATATCCCCGGAAATCTTTCGCAATTCGAGACGGAATATGCCCGCAGCGGTTACGGAGTCGACGGCTTTCACATTTCGAACCACGGGAAGTGCCCGGCTCTGGACTTGGAATACTCCACGGCTATCCGGTCTCGGCGGACGATCATTCTTCGGCTCTACTTTTGCCGATTTCCCCTCGCCTGGAGTCGCTTTAGACGATCCGCCCTTCGGCATCACCGGAATCGGAGCCAATTTCATTTTTTCCAGAATGTCCTGAGTCTCATGAATCAAGTTAGCCGAACGCACACTGCTAGGATTATCGTTCCGCTGAACAGTGATAATTTTCTTCCAATCGTTCACCTTTTCATCCAAAACGAGAGCAAATCTCTTCCTTCGCTCCATCGGTGGCTCAGGATGCATCAACAAGGAGAGCTCCATCAATATGCTGGCGAGTTTTTTCTCTTCCGGATCGATCGGTGCCTCCAGCAATCGCAAGCCAGTGCTCCACAGCGCCTCAGACGCTCCACTGACACTGTCAAAATATTGCGTCCTACTCGGCAATCGTCCGACAGTGAGGAGTTCGTGAGCTGACCGGCAATTTCGATGGAGCGGATTGATCCGCAACGCAGTCGCAAGAGCCTTCTCTTTCAGGTCGCTGTCAATTCGATTAATCTCCGGGAAATTCGATGCAACCGCCGCAAGGGCCTCCAAAAGACTCTGGCGCTCACTTTCCTCCAGAAATATTCCATCTGGGTGAAAAACCTTTCGATCAAAATTCGGGACATCATACGCAGACACATGACTCATGGAAAGCATTCCAAAAATCAGCGCAAAAGACGCAACGATGTTGTGAAAATGAGGTTTCATTCCCTAAGATGAGTCGCGGATGCTATCATGCTCGAAAGGCGGTGTCTACGTCTGCCTGCGGAAATCAACACCATGAAAATTGAACATACCTCCACCGTGCAATTCTACGATACCGATTGCGGAGGAGTCGTCTCCAATATTGCCTATCTCCGATTTGTCGAGCAGGCGCGAACGGAACTTTTTCAGAATTTGGGGATGGGACTCGCCGAAATGAACGAAACCCAGCTTTTCCCCGCCATTGTTCGAACCGAAATTGACTATCGCTCCCCAGCCAAACTAGGCGACGCGATCATAGTGACTGCCACCCTCGCAAAAGTCGAAAAGGTCCGCGCCACCTGCTCATTCTTACTCGAAACAGAACGAGAACCGGGGAAAACCCTGCTTCTTGTATCAGCCAAACAAATCATCGCTCTTGTGCAAATGCCGTCAGGCAGACCTCGTAGAATGCCCGCAGAATGGGCTGATCACGCAAATTTGGAATAATTTTTCCGCTTGTCGTCATGGAAAAATGATTCACATTGTAAATACAATCACTAGGAGGGCCACGAAATGATCACTACCGAAACACAGGAACAGCCCATAGAGATACAATTTTCCATACTCAAGCGAGGGGAGCCCGATTCACGCGGCCCTTTTACAGAGCAAGACATCCTCGCCCAACTCAATGCTGGTGAGATTACTTCCGAAGATATGGTCTTTTACGAAGGCCTCGGGGAATGGAAACCGATTGGTGAAGTTTTCGAAATTCAGGAGCAAATCAGCCATTTCGTGGACGACGGACAGGATAAGCAGAAAGTTGCCGTCGCGTTTCGAGAAGTTTCCAATGTTGTCGGGAGTGAAGAAGATATTTTCTACATCGCCGTTCAGGCAAAAGCCGGTCTTCTCGGCAAGACCAAGCAGTGCGTCATCGTCACCGATACCCACGTCTTTATGCTTCACGAAAAGCGTGTCGGCTACGAACTCGAAGCCCACCTCTGGAAAACAGTGACGAACACTTTAATGCGTGACGAAGGTCGCGGACTCGGCACTTTCTCCATTCTTCTCGGTGGAGAAAAACGCGTCGACGTCTGCCACATCCCACTCAAGCAAGTGCAGCGTCTCTTCCAGCTTTCGCAAGAGATCAAGCAGAGCATCGACTGATTCAAGAAAATCAGAGCCGACCGAGATACTTCGCCATTGAGCGGAGCATCGAACCCGCGAGTTCGGGAAATTCCGTCATTGCCCGGTGAAGAGCCTCCTGCGGAATGCAGAATGCCTTCCCCTCCCCTTCTGACTTCACTGTCGCCGTCGCCGGGGTATGAGAAACGGCACTGATTTCGCCGACGACAGAACCTCGTCTGTCAATCTCATTGGCACGTTCGCCTTTGACATTGACCACCCACTTTCCCTCCAGAAGCATCCATATCGACTCCCCCATCGCGCCCTCACGAATCATTACATTGGAATCGGCAATTGCCTTTACCTCTCCCGCCTCGAGGAGAAGTTCGATTGCCTTAGGGGATGCGGAGGAAAATGCTTCGGTCCCAGATAGAAGCTTTGCCAGATCTTGTCTTTCCATTCTGAAGCAATTCCATACCATTACTCGGAGAAAATCCGCAAGAGTCCACTTTCCTGATTCGAGGTAAATCCGAAATTACATTGCCACTCGCGAATCGTCCGCCATCGCCTACCTTTCGTCCCGATACTATGTCGACTGAGAAAAGAGAATCCAACGAACCGGAATCGATCGAGATCCGCTGCTATTTCGTTCGCGAACGCAATGCCCTCGTGGCTCGGGGACAGTTTTCCGATCTCTACATGGATTACTATCTCCACCTCATGGAGAACAAACTCAAGAACGAGCAAGCTTACGACCAGAACCTGAAGGACGGGTTCGCCGCCCTCGCCTTGCACCTCGCTTCGCGCCCGTGGAACGAGGCGATCGCCTGGACTCTGAGTTGGCAGGATCCTCCGCAAAATTACTTTTTCACCGGAAGCAATCGCGACGCCACCATCACCGGTCGCGTCTTCACCGAAGACATTCGCGAGCGGGATACAAATCTCCTGTTTTCCCAAACCACCGTCGGAGGACAGCCTGGACGCCAGAGCATGATCGAGGTTGCGTCACTCGACCTTCTCAAAATCGGCGAGCATTACTACGAGCAGAGCGAGCAACGCCCCGGACGGTATTTTCGCCACGAAGAAGAAGACATCGTCCTCGTAACCGCTCAGCCCGATTGCGATATGGAGTGGTTTGGAAATCTCGACGAAGACAAAATTCGGGCACTCGATACCGATGAAGAACTCAGCCTGCTCGAAAAACGTCACTTCCGGTTTGAGTGTGGCTGCAGCCAGGAAAAACTTCTGCCCATTTTCGCCAATATGTCCGACGAATCTCTCGAAGATGCCTTTGCCGGAACCGAAACGATACCTACCGGTTGCCCTCGCTGCGGCGCGAAATACGTCATCACCAGAGAAACCCTCGAAGCTTTTCAGAATGATCAGTCATGAAGCGCTACGTGAAGAAAACAGACGAAAAGCGCCGCGAGCAGGAGCTCGCGTGGATCGGAGATACCGTTCTCGATCTTTTCGCAAGAACCTGGATTCTCGAAAAACGCGGCAAGCTCTGCGGAGAAACGCTCCGCCGAATGACCTCCAACCAATTTCTCGCCTGCTTTGGGAACCCCACCACCGTGGAAGCCCACATCGGGGCGCTCTATCAAGATGAGGGAATGGAGACCGCATTTACCTGGATCGAGAGCAAATTACTGCCATTGTTTTTGAAGCAGGAGAAGAACCTGCCCGAGACCAAACAGGGCTAGGTGCCACTTTGCGATGGCTTGGTTTTCTCAATTTCGCGAAAGAATCGAGAAAATTCCTCGTTTTACTATTCAATCGACTGAACGTATCATTCTCTTTCTTAGCCTGCCGCACGTTAGTTAAGATACCCATATGA
>JAKMGR010000588.1 GCA_022424805.1 Verrucomicrobiales bacterium | reverse complement strand
GGGTGCCTTACCGAAAGAACGAAGCCGTGAAATTAAACATCATGGATCGAGAGGAAAAGGGTGTTGAAGCTCTCGTCATCATGAACGGCGACACGGCGGTTGAGAAGATCACGGGCCACAGCAAGGGGGTGGTGGAGCGCGCGTTTTAAGTTCTTGGCGATTACAGTGCCTACTGCGTTTTTCGGGACGGGACTCACAGTCAGGCTTGTGACTTTTCAGTTTGCGACCTTCAATTTGCTGTAACGAAAACGGAGGAAGCTCAGGGGGAATCGATGGAGATCAGCTTTCGCTCCGAGAACATGAAAATCATCACGGTCCATCTGATGAGCCTCACCAATTCCTTCACCCGCCACAACCTCTTTGTTTCCGAACACGATCGAGAAGCGGGTCGGTTGATCATCCCCGGTGATTTGCTGAAGGACAAAGGGAGGATGCAACTGTGGTTGATCGGCGAAAACAGATGCGGTCGGTTGAAGGAGCGGAAGGATATTACGATTTTGGCTGGAGAAAATGAGAGACGATGAGGCTGATAGTTCCCGTCGTTTTTCTAGCTGAAAATCTCTTCCACCACATTTCCGTAGACGTCGGTGAGGCGATAGTCCCGACCGCCATGGAAGTAGGTGAGGGCTTCATGATCGACACCCATGAGATGCAGCAGGGTAGCATGGAAATCATGGATATCGACTTTGTCTTTCACGGCATAGTAGCCGAAGTCGTCGGTCTGCCCGTGGTGGTATCCGGGTTTCATTCCAGCTCCGGCGAACCAGGTGGTGAATCCGTGAGGGTTATGGTCTCGTCCATTCTGATGCCGACCGGTAATGCCGTCGAAAAATTCAAAGGTGGGAGTTCGGCCAAATTCACTGCCGCAGATGACGAGGGTATCGTCGAGCATGCCGCGGACCTTCAGGTCGTGAAGCAGTGCCGCAATGGGCTTATCGACTGCGTTGGCATTGCCGCGATGTCCCTTTTCCAGTTCGGAATGCTGATCCCAGAGATTTCCGTAACGGGGCGTGGCGTGATTCACTGTGATGTAGCGAACTCCCGCTTCTGAAAAGCGACGGGCGAGAAGAAGGGCGCGCCCGAATTCATCGGTGTGCTCCCCGCCAAGGCCGTAAAGTTTTCTGGTTGCTTCGCTTTCGTTATCGACGTCGAGCAAGTCAGGAGCTTCGGTTTGCATGCGGAAGGCCAACTCCATCTCGTTGAGTTCGGTATCGGGAGAATGCAGTTCGTCCAGCTGTTTGATGAAATCGATATGCCTTTCCTGATCAGGGAATTGTGATTCGAGATTTTCCCATGCCAGATCCGGCGACTTGCGATCGGGGCGGTCGATGGAAGTTCCTCCGTATTTTGTGGGAAGAAATCCAGTGGGCCGATTCGGATCGGTGGGGGTAATGTCGATGTATGCTGGCAGGTTCTCGTTCATCGAACCGAGGCCATAGACGAGCCAACTACCAAGTGTCGGACGTATCTCGATGGGGACTCCAGTGTGGAGGACTCGCTTCGCCGTAACATGGTCGTTGCTATCGTGATGCAGGGAGTGAATGAAACAGAGATCGTCGATAAAGCGGCTGTTAATCTCGGGGAAAAGTTCGCTCGCGTAGGTGCCACTTTTTCCCCAACGCTCCCAGGAGAACGGCGATGGAATTACCGTTCCCTGTTTGGCAAAAGTAAATTCGGGAGGGCGAATCGATTCGGGTAGTGGTTTGCCTGCATATTTCTCGAGTGCTGGCTTGTGATCATAGGAGTCGATCTGGGAAAGCCCGCCCTCGAGAAAGATGTAGATGATTCGTTTTGCCCGGGGGGTATGATGGAGTTTTGTCAGTCCTTTTCCCACGGCATCCAGGCCTCTGTCACGAGCAAGGAGATCCGCAGCGGCAATGGATCCCAGGCCGAGAAAAGATTTTCGTAGCCAGTCCCGACGAGTGGTCACGTGGCAGGATGTGGGATTGCTAGTCAAGAGTCTGAAAGCTTTTTGTGGAAAAAAGACCGAGGCAGGCGCGGGACCACGCCTCCTGCTGGGAAAGGCCGTCATCGGTTAGTTCGCCGATATAGATGAGAAACGCTCGTTGACCGCTCTCGGATGCAGGTCGCCCGAGCGCGATTTCGTGGGCAGCAGTGGTCCGCTCGATGATATCGTCGTAATCTTCGAGGAGGCGACTGGCAAATTTTTCGGCGTAGTAACGAGGCAGGGGATTGTTCAGCCACCAAAGCGCTTGTGACGCCGTCACGCTTTCATCCCGATTGTGCATCGGTCTTCCAGATGAATCGAAACCGAAGAGCCCGAACATCTTTCGGATTTCCAATCCAAGGCCCATCGGGGAGCGCGAGGAGGTGAGAATGTAGAGGGCTCGATCCTTCGAATTTGACGTGTCCAGTGCCTGACCGGAAACTTGGCGGGGAACTTTCCCAATCGCTGTCAACATGCTGTCGTAGATGGCTTCAATTTCGAGCCGTCGTTTTGGGTAGCGGGATAGCAGAGTCCCGTCGGCGTCCTGGGAGAGATTTGTGGAATTGATATGAGAAGAAATCTGGTATGTATCGGAGAGAAGGATGTGTCGTTGGATCTGCTTGATTGACCAATCGTGAGCCATGAAATCGGCAGCGAGCCAGTCGAGAATTTCCGGATGCGTCGGCTCCGCGCCCAGTTTCCCGAAATCGTCGGGAGTGCGGACCAGCCCAGTCCCGAAGTGCCAATGCCAGATGCGATTCACCATGACGCGTGCGGTAAGTGGGTTCTCCGGTGTCGTCAGCCAGTCCGCTAGCTGTCTTCTGCCGCTCTCGTCGTGAGGAGTTTCAAACTCCTTCTTCACAAGATGTTCGGCAAGTCCGGGGACTGCTCGGGCCACTTTCTCGCCTTCGGTCTGGTAGACGTTTCCTCCGATATGGATGGGAA
>JAKMGR010000585.1 GCA_022424805.1 Verrucomicrobiales bacterium | reverse complement strand
ATATTAACTATATGTAAACCTTAATTTTTCCGCGATGGTGTCAGGAAGAATGAGGATGCAATCCGTCAGGGTCTGCACGATTCACCTTTTCGAATTTTCAGGGCTTTCGTTCTTTCCGCAGTGCTCGCACCCATTTGCGAAGAGGTAATTTTTCGAGATTTTCTTTTCGGCGGCACCACCGATCGCTGGGGTCCGAAGATGGCATCGATAGGAACCACGGCAATTTTTGCCCTGCTCCACTTCTACAGTAGGCAGGGCTTCGTGGCAGTGTTTTGCTGGGACTCGTCTTCTTTGGCTCTATCGTGGCAGCGGCTCTCTCTGGCCCGGTATCATCGCGCACGCGATCTTCAATTTTCTGATCACGGCAGAGACGACGGCGCGGCTCAGTTTGATCTGAGCCAGCCCATGGTTTTCATCCAAACTCCGGCGAGGGCAGGCCATTGGCGAATTTCCTCTCCGGTCTTGTCGAAACCAAATCCGTGTCCGCCTTTTTGAAAAATGTGAAGTTCACAGGGACGTTCGTTTCGAAACATTTCGATGTAGAATCGAGCGCTGCCTTCCACGAAACGCTTGTCGTCGTGAGCGACGGCGAGAAAGGTCGGCGGTGTTTTCCCGGTGACTTTGAGGTCAGGATTCAGATTGTCCGGCTTTCCCTCTTCCAACAGGTAGGCTGCGTAGATGAGAATGCCAAAGTTGGGAACTGGATCTACAGAATCAATCTTCGGATCCGTCGGGTAAGTTCGCTCGCCTGCAAAGGTGATGGCGTGCGCAGCGAGATTTCCTCCGGCAGAAAATCCGAGAATGCCGACGCGCTCGGGATTGACTTTCCATTCCTCGGCGTGTGTTCGGATGATCCCGATGGCGCGATGCACATCTTCGAGTGGGGCCTTGTGAAAAGGGCGTCCTTCGCGGCGGGGAACCCGATATTTCAAAAGGGCCGCGGAGACGCCAAGGGTATTGAGCCACTCGCAAACCTCGTAGCCTTCGTGGGAATAAGCGAGAATGTTGTAGCCGCCACCCGGGCAAACGATGACAGCAGTTCCGTTCGGCTTCTCGGCTGGGTACCAGGTCAGCTGTGGTGCGCTGACATTCGACATGATCTCGATCTGGTGCGGTCCTTTCAATTCTATCGATTCTGCCGGTAGTTTGAGATTCGATTCTGCAGGAACACCCTCGGGCCAGAGAGGAATTGGGGCGTTGGGTTCTGCTTGGGCGGACATGGTGAAGATTGCGACGAGAAGACTGAGACGGAAAATTGTCATGACGCGAGACAATCAGAGTCCACGGGTGAAGTCAATTCACGGATTATTCGAGAGGGCCGAAATTCAGATTGAAGCCACTTGAGATGCCGTTAGTTGTTGCGGCAACTGAAGCAGTCGGTCCCTCGGTCGCGGTTGCGGACTTGTCTCTGAAATTCTCAGCAGTAAGGATAGGAAATGGTTCGGTCTCTCGCTATCTTCTCAGGAGTGCTCCTTTTGACAGGTGCTGGATTTTCTTAATCGAAAGGTCCCGGCGCTCTTTCGCGAAGAACTCGACAAAGGCCGGCGAATGGGATTAATCGGAACAAGCGATTCTCATCGTCGCAATCCGCGATTGTGCGGCGTCATCACCGGTATCTACGCCGAAGAGCTGACTCCCGAAGCGATAATGGATGCCTTGAAAGAGCACCGTGTTTTTGCCACAAACGGGTCGAAAATTGTAGTCGACTCGCGAGCGGACGGGCAGTTGTCCGACCAGGTGATCAGTAGTTCCGATGGATCTGTGGATTTGAGTCTCTCTTTGGTGGGAACAAAGCCGATTACAGGTGTCCGGCTCATCGGGATAGGAGGGAAAACAGTTGCTTCGTTTCCGGGGAACGGCACGAAAACACTAACGATTGAGAAAGAACTCACCAAACTACCAAAGGGGGATCACTGGTTTTATTGGGCTATCGAACAGGAAGGATCTTCGAAGCAATATTCAGGCAATATCAGCGTTGCTCAGGGGAATCTTGCGTGGTCGAGTCCGCACTTTGTGGAAGTGAAGTAGAAGCCTCCTTCTTTAATCCAGATCCAGAACATCACGCATCCATCCGGCCATGCGTTTGAGTCTTTTGCGATCCCCGCCGCGGACTTCTGCCGTGCTCCATCCGGAAAACCCATTCCGGTCCAGAATTTTCCTAACACGCTCCCAATGGACTTCGCCGCCGTTGGTGCCGACAGCGCCCTCGCGTTTCAAATTCGCCTCACCGAATTCCGCGTGCCCGCGGTCTTTGATGTCGAGCTTGTAGACTCGTTTTCCCAGCACCTCCGCCCAGTGCTCGGCAGGCTGTTCTGTCCAGGTGATGGTATTGCCCAAATCAAAGTAGGAACGCACTACTGGTGATTCGAAGAAGTCAATAAACGACACCATTTTCTCTGCCGTTTTCAGAAACGTCGCACGGACATTTTCGATGCAAAGCTTGATCTCGTGTTGTTCTGCTAGTGGAATTACCGCTCGGACATTTTTTTTCCAGCGAGCGAAATTTTCTTCGTAGCTGATGTCGGGAAATTCGCGGGCCAGCACGAGAACAGAATCGCAACCGAGGCGGTGGGCCAGTTCAACGGAAGGGCGGATATCTTCGTGCGCTGCATTGATGATGCCATGAACGGGGAAGCCTGTTTCTTTGGACGCTGCCACCATTTCGTCCTGATCGACCTTGTCGTCGACCTTCAGCTCGACTCCGTCGAACCCAATCTTGCGGAGCATTTCGAGCTTCTGTTTCACCGAGAGATCCGGTTCCTGGATCATCTGATACTTC
>JAKMGR010000574.1 GCA_022424805.1 Verrucomicrobiales bacterium | reverse complement strand
TCTCTGCGCAACGCAGTCAGATGCTGACGCCGGAAATGGTGGAGGAATACACTCACATTTTTGGTTTGGGCGAGGGCCACGCCGAAACGGTTCGCGCCTATTTTCCCGAAGCGCAGGAGAAAACCTTCGTCCTCCGCGAGTTCATCGCTGACGAGGAACTCGACCGGGATGTTCCAGACCCGATCGGGGGAGATCTCGAGGAATATAGGCTCATCCGGAATTTGATCAAAGAAGCGATGCTATCGATCCTGCAGTTTGTGACTGCCGACGAGCCGGAACTTGGCGAGGAATGATTGGAGAACCTTCGGGCAGGGATTGCTGGCCGGAACACATTGGCAAACCTACTGGCGAACCAGCAAGTTCACTTTTACGGCGTCCACCTTCTGCGTTTTCGCAACGGACTTTCAGCGTTTTCCATTTGTTTTCCAGGACACTCGACGGGTTGTCCCGCGATTTCGAACACTCACCCGGAAGCGTTAATGGGAACTCCTCCCTCAAATCGCGTACTCGTCAAAGCCGAATTATTATGCCACGCAACCGCGAATCCAAACTCATTGTTCTGGTCTAGATAAGATGCGAAGAATTGCTGGATTTCTCTCCGTTAAACGAGGTCGAAAAGATAGAGGGCACCGCTGGATGGTTCGCCGGCAGCTTCCAGCGGGGCGCCGATGAGGATAAACTTTTCGTCCATCGCGAGACAGTATCCGAAGAATCCTCCGTTCTGAGAATTAGGCGAGGTAAGAACGCTTTGTTCTTCGCCCGTTGCTGGATCAAAGAAGTGAACTGTCCCGCCGTTATCCTGACCTCCGAACAACGATCCCATAGCAATGATGTTGTTGGAAGTGGCCATTGATATACCAAAGCCTGCATTTTCTTTCCAAATTGCGGGCTTCCATTTTCCTCAGTGGGAGTCCCTGCATTCGCCGAGGTCATTTCTTCATTTTGGAAGGCGGGGATAGGCGAGTGGCCGCTGGGGAGACGTCATTCCGCAGTGATTGTCCAACTGCAATCACCTTGTCTACGCATTTTCCAAACTCCTCTTTTGACAAGTCACTGCTTCCGATCTAGCTAACGGGGCGTAATCCTTTTACGAATCGCGCATCCCCCCGCACCCCTCAATTTCATGGACAAGCCCTCCCTCATTATCGGCACCGATCACGGTGGTTTTGAACTGAAAGAAGCCGTCGTCGCTCATTTAAAATCCAACGGCTACGATGTCGAGGATATCGGCTGCTACTCGACCGAATCGGTTGACTATCCTGACTACGCAAACCGCGTCGCCCGTGCAGTCGTTTCTGGTGAAAAAGACCTCGGTATTCTCTGCTGCACGACCGGAATCGGGATGTCCGTCGCTGCCAACCGTTTTCCGGGGATTCAAGCAGCCGTTGTTGCCGATGCCGATCTCGCCGCGAAGACTCGCGTTCACAACGATACGAATGTTCTCTGCCTTGCCGGGCAGTTCACAAGTGGAGAAGAAGCAGGAGCGATCGTCGATTCGTGGGTTGGAGTAGAATTCGATGCAGGTGGACGTCACGAGCGCCGCGTCAACAAGATGAATGCCTGTGGAGCTGCCGTTAGCGCTCCGAACGTTGCTGTCGTTGATCCTGATATCTATTCCGTTATCGAAGGAGAAGAGAAGCGTCAGATTGATCACCTTGAGCTCATCGCTTCCGAGAATTTCGCTTCCAAAGCGGTTCAGCAAGCGCAGGGGAGTTGCCTCACGAACAAGTATGCCGAGGGATATCCGGGCAAGCGTTGGTATGGGGGTTGCGAGGAAGTCGATAAGGCCGAGATCTTGGCGATCGAGCGAGCGAAGGAACTCTTCGGAGCCGGATTTGCTAATGTTCAGCCACACTCCGGCTCGCAGGCGAACGCTGCCGTTTACTTCAGCGTGCTGGAGCCAGGCGACAAAATCCTGACGATGGACCTTGCCCACGGGGGGCACCTCACACACGGACATTTCGCCAATTTCTCCGGAAAGCTTTATGACGTGCAGCACTACGGCGTATCCAAAGAGCAGGAGACGATCGACTACGACCTGCTCGCCAAGGCAGCAGAAGAATATCAGCCCAAGATGATTACGGCTGGTGCCTCCGCCTACTCCCGCACCATCGATTTTGCACGGATGCGTGAGATCGCCGATTCCGTGGGAGCTTATCTCTTTGTCGACATGGCTCATATCGCGGGGCTCGTAGCTGCGGGCGAACACCCGTCGCCGATCGAGTACGCGCACTTTGTCACAACGACGACTCACAAGAGTCTTCGCGGACCGCGCGGAGGACTCATTCTCACGAACGATGCCGATCTTGCAAAAAAGGTCGACTCACTCGTATTTCCCGGAGTTCAGGGCGGCCCGCTCATGCATGTGATCGCCGCGAAAGCGGTGTGCTTCCACGAAGCTCTTCAGGTTGGCTTCAAGGAATATCAGGCCCAGATCGTGAAGAACGCGAAAGCCCTTTCCGCGAAGCTGGGCGACCACGGGTACCGCATCATTGCCGGGGGGACCGACAACCACCTCTTCATGGTTGACCTTCGTCCCAATGGGCTGAACGGAAAGATTGTGCAGGAGACTCTCGACAAGGCTGGCATTACCGTGAACAAGAACTCGATTCCCTTCGACACCGAAAGTCCCTTCAAAGGGGGCGGTATCCGAATCGGAACGCCCGCTGTCACAACCCGCGGAATGAAGGAATCCGAGATGAATCTCATCGGAGACCTTATCCACGAAGCGATCGAGAACTGTGAAGACGAAGCCAAGCTTTCCGATATCGCCGCTCGTGTCGCAAAGTTGAATGAAGACTTTCCGCTTCCGTGATAGGTAATTGGCGCGGTAGCGAACTAATTCG
>JAKMGR010000567.1 GCA_022424805.1 Verrucomicrobiales bacterium | reverse complement strand
TACCCACAACCATTTCCAGCCTTTTCTGTTCACATGCAAACTACTCCCATCACCTCCGAAGATCTCGCCAATTCCGTCATTGCCGTGCCTCCAATGGCTCGCGATGAAAACTTGGTATTCGATCGCGAAGAGAACGAAAAAATCATGCGCCACATCGAGGCAGGAGGAACTTCAACTCTCCTCTACGGTGGAAATGCCAATTTTTATCACATCGCTCTCAGTGAATACGAAAACATCCTTGGCCAGCTCGCGGAACTCGCAGGACAGGACACACTAGTAGTTCCCGCGGTGGGCCCCGCTTTCGGAGTGATGATGGACCAGGCCGATGTGGTAAGAGAAACGGATTATCCGACTGTGATGGTTCTTCCCCAGCAAGGTCTCACCACCTCAAATGGAGTTGTTACGGGATTACGAAAATTTGCGGAACGAATCGGCAAGCCAATCGTGGTCTACATCAAATATGGAGATTTCATTGATGTCGAAGGCGCAAAGCAACTTGTCGACGACGGACTCGTTTCGTGGATCAAATACGCGATTGTTCGCGAAGATCCTTCGGACGATCCCTACCTGGCTGAGCTGGTGGAAAAGGTCGATCCCAAAATCATCGTCAGTGGTATTGGGGAACAGCCGGTAATCGATCATCTTGTTGGCTTTGGTGTGAACGGCTTTACCGCCGGCTGCGTTTGTGTTCGTCCCGATCTCAGTGAGGAATTGAGAGAAGCCGTTCAGGCAGGTAACCTGGAACGAGCTCGTGAAATTCAGGCGATTTTTCGCCCACTCGAGGATTTGCGAAACGGTATCAACCCGGTCCGTGTCCTGCACGAAGCTGTCGAGCTTACTGGAATAGCAAAGACCGGTCCGCATCTCCCGCTGCTCAGCGGACTGACGGGGGCAGAAAAAGCTCTGGTAAAAAATGCAGCTTTGAACCTGTTGAATACCTGAGGGCAAGCAGTTCCCGAAATCACAAACTTCAAAGTGCATGAAACTATCTGGCTCCCAATGGATCGCAGGAAATCCCTCATCCGAATCCAGCAAGACTTTTCGCGCTGCCAACCCGGCGACAGGTGAATCACTCGATCCGGAATTCCGTGAAGCGAGCAAAGCCGAAATCGACGCTGCCGTGAGCGCAGCAAACGCAGCATTCGATTCCTTTCGGAACAAACTTGCCGAATCACGGGCCGATTTTCTTGAAACCATTGCCGAAGAAGTTCTCGCCCTCGGCGACCCGTTTCTCGAGCGCACCGCTGCAGAAACGGGATACCCGCTTGCTCGCTGCGAAGCCGAGCGAGGCCGCGCCATAGCCCACACTCGTCAGTTTGCTGATGTAATTCGCGAGGGCTCCTGGGTTGATGCGAGGATTGATTTACCCGACCCAACTCGCAAACCACTGCCGAAGGCTGACGTTCGCTCCTTATTCCAGCCTGTCGGCCCTGTCGCAATTTTCGGAGCCAGCAATTTCCCTATCGCGATTTCCGTTCTCGGCGCCGACACCATGTCAGCCCTCGCCAGCGGATGCCCCGTTGTCATCAAAGCACACCCGGCCCACCCCGGCACTTGTGAGCTAGCTGCCACTGCGATTCATCGGGCGGCAGAGCGCACCGGTATGCCATCAGGCGTTTTCTCGCTCCTTCACGGAACGAGCCACGAAGTCGGTATTCAACTCGTCGAACATCCCGGGATCTCTGCGGCAGCTTTCACAGGTTCCCTTGCCGGAGGACGCGCTTTGTTTGACGCAGCGAATCGGCGCCCCGTCCCGATCCCATTTTATGCTGAGATGGGAAGCGTAAATCCCGTCTTCATTCTTCCCGGCGCCCTCCAATCGCGATCAGCAGCCATTGCCGAGGGGTTTGTATCAGCCCTCACGCAGGGGGTTGGGCAGTTTTGCACCAATCCCGGAATGGTTCTTGGTCTCGAATCAGACACCTGGGACTCCTTTTGCCAAATGGCTGCCGAGGGAATAAAGAAAACGGAGCCCGCTACGATGCTCCATGCCGGAATTCACTCGGCCTATCTAACCGGTCTAGAGCAACGGCTGGAGCACGAATCGCTTGAACTTCTCTCCCGCTCGGGAACCACTGCCAGCGACGAAGCTCTCGAGGCCGCCGCTCATGTTTTCCGCACGACCCAACAGGGTTTGGTCGATGACCCTACCCTCTTCGATGAACTGTTTGGCCCTGTCTCAGTATTCGGCGAATGCGGAGGCCCCGAAGATTTCATTGAATTAGCCGAAAAGCTCGAGGGCTCCCTTAGCGCGACGATCCACGGCACCGAGTCAGACCTCGCAGAACACCGTGATCTGATTTCTGTTTTGCAGAAAAAAACCGGACGCCTCATCTTCAACGGTTTCCCCGTTGGACTCGAAGTTTGCCACAGCATTCATCATGGCGGTCCCTATCCCGCGACGACACACAGTCGATTTACCAGTGTCGGCACCCGCGGAATCGAGCGCTTCGTCCGCCCAGTCTGCTACCAGGACTGGCCCAACAGCCAGCTACCGATGGAATTGCAGAACGCGAATCCACGAGGCGTGCTTCGAATGCTGAATGGCCACCGCACCCGTGACGAAGTGAGCTGAGACCCTGTTCGTTCAGCCGCGATCACGGGCTGCCAGATGCCATCTTTTCGACAGTAGGATTGGGATATGACCAATCGACGCCAGTTCCTTTCTTCCTCTGCTCTCGCAGCTTCCGCAGCAACCTTGCCTTCCGCTCTTCCCACCACTTCCTCTGCAGGGGAAATGGATGGCATCCTCAAGAAGGCCGTCAAATTCACGATGATACAGGAGCCCGATATGTCGGTGGTAGACAAATTTAAAATGCTGAAAGACCTCGGTTTTGACGGCACGGAGTTGCGGACCGAATACAATGTCGACTACAAGATGTATCGGGATGCTTTGGATAAATCAGACTTTCGCGTTCACGGCATTGTAAATTCGAACAAGCCGGATCTGACAACCGCAGTAAAATTTTCCAGCGATATGGGCGGAGATTCCGTTCTCTACGTCGCGAAATATGACCGCAAAAAGCCCCTTATGGATAGCTGGAACGAGACGATCGCGATCATTCGCACGGGACTCGATGCGGCTGCGGAGCACAAAGTGAAGATTCTCGTCGAAAATGTCTGGGCCGGCTTTCTCATCAGTGCACTCGATATGGAACGCTATGTCGACGAAGTAAATCATCCATGGTTCGGAGCCTACTACGACGTTGGAAATAACGTTCGCTGGGGCATCCCCCAACATTGGATCCAGATTCTGGGCAATCGCATTGGCAAGCTTGATATCAAGGAGTGGGACGAGAAAAAGCACAGTTCCGAGGGACTGCGGGCCGGATTTGGGTCCGAACTCGGTGAGGGCACAATCGATTGGGCTGCAGTACGGGCAGCCCTACGCGAAATAGGTTACAAGGGCTGGGCTACAGCTGAGGTGAAAGGCGGAAACCGCGAGCGTCTCGCCGATATCGCCAGAAGAATGGACAACGTTCTCGGACTCGGGTAAGTGGAGGATCCACTCAGAGCTTGTCCTGATCGCGTATTCTTTTTCGCCGAATCCACTTGGCTAATGGCCTTTTATACGTGATTCTTCTGAAGAAACAACTTTTCGTTTTGCCCCCTTTTTTCGGTTCCCACTGCGGCTATTTACTTCCCGCATCCCGGACGAAGCTTGCCTTTCGCGAGACTTGCGCAAATGATGCACCAGACTTGATGTCACTTACCTAATGAAATTGTATATAGGAAACCTTCCCTTTG
>JAKMGR010000544.1 GCA_022424805.1 Verrucomicrobiales bacterium | reverse complement strand
GACCAACAGGACGGGTTGCCCAGCGTGTTTTGCGTAGCTGTCGCGAGTAAACCAGTTTTTCTCGACCCACTGCAAATGCGCCTGCCCCGCCGCCACGGCAACTGATCGATCCAATTCCCGCCGCTTGGCAATTTCTCCGAGAACCTGATCTTCGTAACAGATCGCGAACTTCATCCCCGCCTTTTCAAGAACCGAAATCAGCGCCTCGGTGTTGCGATGAATCATCGCGTAGTCATTTACATCGTCGGTTCCATACCAATCGATGATGACCCCATCAATCCCCGCCAGTTTCATTTGCAAAACCTGGCACTCAAGCGGTTCACTGCTGTCGTAGGGGCCTATGAGCGGATAATCATGAGAAGCAATACGGCGTCTTCCATCCCAGCGTATCTGCTCCGGATCATAGTGGTCCATCGTCCAATGCCATCCCCAGTTCCCAGACTCTGCATCGGCGGAATACCATGGCATGAAGTGAACGAATACTTCCGGCTCGCTATCCTCATTGGCAGGACAGACGAGGACGAAAACGGAGAACGAAGCGAGGAAAAACATCCAACGATGGACAAAATGCATAGGCCAGAACTTTGCCCGAAATTTTCCTCTGTCAAAAGCGCACTCCGTGCCTATTTTTCTCAACATGAGCAATTCCACCAACGACGCCAAAGATGGTTCTTCCGGTCAGAATCCTGAATCCGATGATTCCATGGTCTACGGCATGCTCGGAGATGACTCGGAAACAACTGCTAAAAAGCTCGAAAAATATTCAGGGGTGGTCGAGTGGGAAATTCTTGAGCCACACTACAAAAGCGAAGCCCTGCTCTGGGTCGATCCATCTCTCGACCTAACCGCCGTCGGCGAAGCTATCGCTAAAGATGAAGCAGAGAAAGTGAAGGGCTGGAAGGAGAGTGGCGATCTCGTCACCCCCTCTGCACCCCACGCGTTTCACTGGGAGGAAAGCGAAGCCCGCTTTCGAGCTCTTGTTGTTTCCCCTTTCGTCCTGATTCAACCGGCAGAAGAGGAACCAGACGAGTGATTACTTTTCCACAGGCTGACCGGAATCGGCCCAATCGAGAAAGCCGGTATTGAGATGAATGACGCTTTCAAACTTTAGCCTCTCAAAAACCGGCATTGCATTGCCACTGCGACCGCCGCTCTGACAGTGCATCAGGTAGGTGACCCCGCGGTCGAGTTCGGAAAGTTTGGCTTTAAAATCAGCTGCGGTAAAATCGATGTTTTTCGCTCCCTTGATGTGGCCCGCCGCAAACTCCTCCGGAGTCCGCACGTCGATAACCACGATCTCCGGGGCTTCCTTCATCATCCCTGCCGCCGCCTCCGCATCGACTTCAACGGACGGATAGAACTCGGGTATTTCTGCCTGCGGTTTCTCGGCTGTAGCCGTGCCAGAATTTCCACAACCAGCGAGTGAGCTGGCAAAAAAAATGGCGATGAATTGAAAAAGCTTCATACAAAACAATAGCTACGAACGCGGTCGCCTCCACCGGAATCGTTGAATTATTTGTACTGGATCTGCATTCCCATATCGGCGTAAGCCGCCTTCATTGCTTGATCCAACTCTGCCAGTTCACGCCCCTGCAACAGGCCCGGCAGAGAAGCGTGCTTGACCATTGCAGCGAGATCAATAACTCCACCAAATCTGGCCGCTTCGATTTCCGGAGGCACATCCAGTTTTCCGGGAGCCGGTGGCTCTACCGGTACCTCGCCGACCTTGATGCGATCTTTTTCAGGAACGCCCGCTTCTCCCTGCTCATTGTATTTCGTAACCCGCTCGTTATAAGCAGCAACTTCAGCTTGGTATTTCGTCAGGGCGGCGTTGAAGCGATCAACCCCTGCGTTGTAGACATCCACCTCTTTCTGAAAAGTCTTCAGCAGATCCCGCACTTTCTCGGTGTCGTCCATCGAGGAATCAACCATCCGAAGGTAGGCACCTACAGGCGCTCCCGCGTTCCTCTGGTCGTAGAGGTGCATGAAAAAATAGACTGTAAGCATCGCGTCCCGATATTCCTTCACGTTTCCAGTCCATCCATCCGCCCCGACTTGACGACCTGCCGAGCTGGCAGGCAGAGATTTGGTTTCTCCGTTAGGATCTTCAACCGGCTTCGGATTCTTTCTTTCCGGCGGGGACAGGTATTTTTCAAAATACGAAGAAGGTGGAATCACCGAAGTCACCTGCCCTTTCGCACCATAATCTTTCTCGAGTCGATGGAGCAAACCGCTCTCTGCCTTTGAAAAATCGAAACGCCCATTCTGATACGGCACCGCAGAAATGTATTCAGCCATCCCCTCCGAAAACCAAGTCGGAATGACCGGCAACCACTCGTGCATGACCTGGTGAACGATTTCATGAATGAGTGTTGTCGTATCGCTCGATTTACGGAGAGAAAGTCGATCTCCACGACGAACGGCACCTAGCGAGGAATAGGGCACGAGCAGTTGCTTTTCTTTCGTGAGATACAAGCCCACGACTTTCTGCCCAGGCAACGACTGCATTTTCGAATTGGCAATTTGATCAAAGACCGAATCATTCATAAATCGGCCCCGAAAATGGGCCTGTCCCTCCGC